>NZ_JBLWEN010000041.1:0-36208 GCF_048287415.1 Candidatus Electronema sp. JM | reverse complement strand
GACGAGCTTGCGCTGATTGACCGGGCCTGGCAGGAGGACGGCAGCAACGTTCTCGTGCTCACTGCGATGGGCGGCGCGGGCAAAACATCGCTGCTGCGGAAGTGGATTGACGATGAGCGGTGGCACGGCGCGGCTGCGGTGTACGTTTGGTCGTTTTATTCGCAGGGATCGAGCGAGGACAAGCAGGCTTCAGCGGCTGAATTCTTCGACCACGCCCTTGCCTGGTTCGGTCATGACGGCAGCCCGATCCGCTCGGAGCATGACCGTGGCGTGAAATTGGCTGAATTGGTACGCCGCCAGCGCACGCTGCTGCTGCTCGACGGCCTGGAGCCGCTCCAATATCCCTTGGGCGGGGCGATGAACGGCGCGCTGAAGGACAAGGGCCTCATCAGCCTGTGCTCGCAGCTTGCGGCGGACAACAACGGCCTCCTGCTCATATCCTCCCGCCAGCAGGTGATGGAGCTGAACGGCAGGCCGCATCAGCGCCAGCACGAGCTGAAGCCGCTCTCCGAAGAAGCGGGCTTGGCCTTGTTCCATCATGCTGGAATCAAGGGCGAAGACGCGGAGATAACCGCCACGGTGAAAGCCTACGGCGGCCATGCGTTGTCGCTTACTCTGCTGGCTACCTACTTAACTGAATACGAGCATGGCCATATTCTCAATCAGTACACGCTCCGCGAGCTGACCGAGTTCCCGGAAGAAACCTATGGCAGCCGCCACGCCTTCAAGGTGATGGCCGGACATGAACGGAAGCTGATCGGTCGCCCAGAATTGCAGATTCTTTTCTGCATGGGCCTGTTCGACCGCCCGATTTCTGCGGAGGTCATGTCCTTTTTACGAAAGAAGGGCATTCTGCATTTCAGCGGCATGACAATGTGCGGGCGGATGCGCCAAATGCTGCGCAACCTGCTTGGGCGAGAAGGGAATCAGCCGTGCGGCGACATGATCAGCGATGAGCGGGTGTTCCGCGCCGCCTGCGGAAGGCTGCGCAAGCAAGGGCTGCTGAACACCGTCCGCCCGGACCAGCCGCAGAACCTCGACACTCACCCGCTGGTGCGCCAGTATTTTGGCAAGCGGCTGGCCGAGCTGCACCCGGAAAGCTGGCGGCAGGCGCACGTCCGGCTGTACGAGCACTTCAAGGCCGCAGCCAAGGCGTTGCCCGACACCTTGGAGGAGATGGAGCCGTTGTTTGCGGCGGTGCGGCATGGCTGCGCGGCGGGAATGCACCAACAAACACTGGAAGAAGTGTATTGGCCAAGGATACAACGAGCTGAAAACAATCATCTCTGCCAAAAAATCGGCGCATTTTCTGCCAACTTGGCAGTGCTGACCCATTTTTTTAGCGAACCGTGGAGGATGCCTGCCGCAGGATTAACCGATGCTGCCAAGGCGGTTATTCTTAGCTTGGCTGCCTTTTGCCTGCGTGCCTTGGGTCGTTTACATGAAGCGGTAGAGCCTATGCAGGCAGCTATGGAAATGCAGATCCGGCAGAAAGAGTGGAAGAATGCCTCACAAGATGCCAACAACCTCAGCGAACTTCACCTAACTATTGGGGAAGTTGCCCAAGCGGTTGCAATTGGACGACAAAGCATAAAGTTTGCTGATCAGAGTGGTAATAATATTCATAGTCTAAGCAGGCGCACTGCGCTCGCCGATGCCCTGCATCAGGCCGGAGAACTGGCTGAGAGCCATGCCTTGTTCGCTGAGGCGGAAAAAATGCTGCAGGAATTGCAGCCACACTACGACCTGCTCTATTCGTTATGGGGATTTCGCTGTTGCGACCTACTGCTGGCGGGCGGCGCATGGCCTGAAGTGCGCGAGCGGGCGGAGAAGACGCTGCAATGGGCGGAACAACATAGAGCGTTATTAGACATAGCCTTGGACAAACTCTCTTTAGGCCGCGCCGCTGTGCAGGAAGCAATTGCGCAAGCTGGCCTGCCTGTCATTCCTGGCCTTGCACCGGACTTGGCCTGCGTTCAACCGCCATCCAGAGCGGGTGAACCTATCAGCGGATGCGTAGAACCTATCCGCCGAGGCGATGAACGTATCGCTGGATACGATGAACGCATCCGCCGAGCCGTTGAACAGACCTGCGGGGCCGTTCAACCGCCCGTCAGAGCCGTTGAAGCAATCCGCCGGGCCGTTGAATGGCTTGATCAGGCGGTTGATGGCCTGCGGGAAGCGGATACGGAGCATCATTTGCCGCTCGGACTGCTTGCCCGCGCCGCGTGCTGCCGCTGGGCAGCGCAGTTTCCGCCTGCGGAACAGGATTTGCAGGAATGTGAAGACATCGCCCAGCGCGGCGGAATGCAGCTGCACCTCATTGACTGCCATCTGGAGGCCGCCAGGCTCGCTCTTGCTTCCGGCAAAGCCGTTCTGGGCCGCACAGCAGCGGAGCATCTGGCCGCCGCACAGGCGGGAATCACCAAAACTGGCTATAAACGAAGGCTGGTGGAGGTGGAGCAGGTGGCGGGGAGATGGTGCGGGTGTAGGGGCGGTTCGCGAACCGCCCCTGCTACAGGCTACAGCCCCTCAGTGCGGTAGTTGGGTGCCTCGCGGGTGATGATCACGTCGTGGACGTGCGACTCGCGCAGGCCTGCGGGCGAGATGCGGACAAACTTGGCCCGGCGGTGCAGCTCCGGGATGGAGGCTGCGCCGCAGTAGCCCATGCCAGAGCGCAGACCGCCGAGGAGCTGATAAATCATCTCAGAAATCGGGCCGCGATACGGCACCCGGCCCTCGATGCCTTCCGGCACCAATTTGGACGGCTCGCTGCTCTTCTTCTGAAAATAGCGGTCGCTGGACCCCTGCTGCATCGCGCCGAGCGAACCCATGCCCCGGTAGCCCTTGTATTTGCGGCCCTGATAGAGGAAGGTTTCGCCCGGCGTTTCATCTGTGCCTGCGAAGAGCGAGCCGATCATCACGCTGCTCGCGCCGATGCCGAGCGCCTTGCAGACATCGCCGGAGAACTTGATGCCGCCGTCGGCGATGATCGGGATGTGCTTCTCTTTCGCCGCCCTGACCGCATTCTGCAAGGCGGTGAGCTGCGGCACGCCGACACCGGCGACTATGCGGGTGGTGCAAATCGATCCAGGCCCCACGCCGACCTTCACTGCGTTGGCTCCGGCCTCAATCAGGGCGGCGGTGCCTTCAGCGGTGGCCACATTGCCGGCAATCACCGGCACATCCGGCCAAGAAGCCCGCACCTCGCGCACGGCTTGGAGCACGCCTGCCGAATGTCCGTGGGCGGAATCAAGCACAAGCACATCCACTCCGGCCTGCACCAGCGCCTCGGTGCGGTCGGGCATGTCTGCGCCCACGCCGATGGCCGCGCCGACCAGCAGTCTGCCGCTGCTGTCTTTGGCCGCGAGCGGATACTGCTTGATTTTCTCTATATCTTTGATGGTGATCAAACCTTTCAGGTTTTCGTGCTCATCCACCACCAGCAGCTTTTCAATGCGGTGCTCATGCAGCAGGGCCTTGCACTGCTCATGGCTGATGCCCTCGCGCACGGTGACGAGATTTTTGCTGGTCATCACGTCTTTCACCCGCAGCTCGCCGCTGGAGACAAAACGCAGGTCGCGGTTGGTGACGATGCCCACCAGTTTGCCCCCGCGCAGCACCGGCAGGCCGGATATCCGCCACGAGGCCATGATTTCCTCGACCTCGGCCACCGTCTGCTCCTCAGTCACCGTGACCGGATCGACAATCATGCCGGATTCGGATTTTTTCACCCGCCGGACTTCCCTCGCCTGCTCCTCAATCGACATATTCTTGTGAATAATGCCGATGCCGCCCGCCCTGGCCATCGCAATTGCGGTGCGGTGCTCGGTCACGGTGTCCATCGCGGCGGAAACCAACGGGGCGTTGAGATAGATGGTGTCGGTCAGCCGCGTGGCGAGACAGACCTCGGACGGCAGCACTTCCGAAGCGGACGGGACGAGCAGAACATCATCAAAAGTATATGCTGGAAGTATGTCCTGATCGAACATGAAAAGCTCCTTGTTGATTGGTCGCGTTTTCGCCGCAGAGCCGACTCCGGGCTACAGGTGAAAGATTGGCCCATTTTATCAACGTCGGCGGAGAAAAGCAAACACCGACGTGAAAAAAGAATGATCAGGGCTGGTTCTGCCCGATGGGAACAGTTTTGACCGCAAACAGGGCGGGCCAGAGTTTGCCGGTGACGATCAGCCGGTCTGCGGCAGCATCATACATAATGCCGTTGAGCACCGCTTCCGGGTTGCCGCTCCGCATCCGGGCGCAGACCGCCGAGAGGTCAATCCACGCGGTCACGGCGCCGTCCGCCGGATTGATCACCGCAATCCGCTCCTCATGCCAGACATTGGCATAAACAGAGCCGTTGACGTATTCCAGCTCGTTGAGGCGGGTGATTTCCCGGCCTCTGTCGCGGACAGTGACCCGCCGCCGCTCGCTCATGTCGTCCGGGGCGAGAAAATACAGCGTTGCCGAGCCGTCGCTGATGATCAGGCTGCTGCCGTCGTGAGTGATACCCCAGCCCTCGTGCGGCCACGGGAAGGTGCGGCGCAGGTCAAAGCTGTCCTTGGCATATTGGAAAATAACCCCATTGCTCCACGTGAGCTGATACAGGCTGTCGCCGAACACCGCCAGCCCTTCGGCGAAAAACTGGCTGCCGTAATTGCGCCGTTGGAGCACCTTGCCGCTGGCGAGATCAACCCGGCGGAGCGAGGACTGGCCGAACAGGCCAGTGCTTTCGTACATTGCATTTGTATCCCAGACCAGCCCTTGGGTGAAGGCGGTCTGGTCGTGCGGGTATTCACTGACTATAACAGCAGTGAGCTGCGTTGGTCCGGCATTTGGCTGCTGGCGGCACCCGGCGACGAGCAGAGCGGCCAGCAGGAATGCGGCGGCGCAGAGACGGTTCATCTGGCAATCCTGACCTGCTGCCCGCCGCATTCCACCACATCCCCGGGCACGAGCTTTCTGCGCTTTCTGCTTTCCAGCTCGCCGTTGACTCGCACCAGCCCGCTGCTGATGAGCTGCTTGGCCTCGCCGCCGCTGGCAGCCATGTTCTCCAGCTTCAGCAGGCTGCACAGCTCAATGAAGTCATCTTGGATGATGGCTGATTGCATAATCTCAGGGAGCTTGCTGGACGCGAATCAGCCCAAGGCACCGCAGCACTTCTTGTACTTCTTGCCGGAGCCGCAGGGGCAGGACGCGTTGCGGCTGACCCGTTCCGCCTCATCCGGTGCTGCGTGCTCGTCTTCCGAGGCATTGGCCAGCAGCATCCGCTCCAGCTCTTCTTCGCGTTTGCGCCGCTGCTCCTCCTCCATCCGGGCCACGTCATCTTCCTGAACAATGCGGACGTACATCAGGTTGCTGATCGTCTGCCCCTTGACCGCCTCGATCATGCTGGCAAACATGTCGAAGCCTTCCTTCTTGTACTCGTCGAGCGGGTTCTTCTGGCCGTAGCCGCGCAGGCCGATGCCTTCCTTGAGGTGGTCCATGTTGAGCAGATGCTCTTTCCACAGTGTGTCCACCACTTGCAGGAGAATCATCCGCTCCAGATGGCGCATCTGCTCCATGCCGTTGCGCTCCTCCTGCTCACGGTAGGCCTGCTGGGCGGCATTCAGCAGCAGCTCGCGCAGCTTGTCCTGGCTGATCTCATGCCGCTCCACAGGCAGCCAGCCAAGCTGGAGATTGAACAGCTCCGCCGCCTTCTCCTCAAAGGGCAGCCAGTCCCAGTCCTCCGAGGGCTTGCGCTCCTCAATCACACTGTCCACCAAGCCATCCACAAGGTCGCTGACCATCTCCCGGATGATCTCGGAAATATCCTCGCGCTCCAGCACCTCGCGCCGCTGGGTGTAGATGACCTCGCGCTGCTTGTTCATCACGTCGTCGTACTCAAGCAGGTGCTTGCGGATGTCGAAGTTGTGAGCCTCCACCTTGCGCTGGGCGTTCTCAATGGCCTTGGAGATCATCGAATGCTCAATCGGCTCGTCCTCCTCCATGCCCAAGCGGTTCATGATCGAGGTCAGGCGGTCGCCGCCAAAGATGCGGAGCAGGTCGTCCTCCAGCGAGAGATAGAAGCGGGAGGAGCCGGGGTCACCTTGACGGCCAGAGCGTCCGCGTAGCTGGTTGTCAATCCGGCGGGACTCGTGGCGGCTGGTGCCGAGGATGTGCAGGCCGCCCGCCTCACGCACGCCGGGGCCGAGTTTAATGTCCGTGCCGCGTCCGGCCATGTTGGTGGCGATGGTGATCTTGCCGACTTGTCCTGCTTGAGCGATGATTTCGGCCTCGCGGTCGTGCTGCTTGGCGTTGAGCACTTCGTGCGGGATGCCCTCTTTCTTCAGCATGTCCGAGATCAGCTCGGACACGTCGATGGAGATGGTGCCGACCAGCGCGGGCTGGCCTTTCTCATGCAGCTCCTTAATCTCCCGGACAACGGCGCGGTACTTGGCAGCCTGATTCTTGTAGATCACGTCAGCCATGTCAATGCGCGCCACAGGCCGGTTGCTGGGAATCACCAC
Organism: Candidatus Electronema sp. JM; assembly: GCF_048287415.1. NCBI lineage: Bacteria > Pseudomonadati > Thermodesulfobacteriota > Desulfobulbia > Desulfobulbales > Desulfobulbaceae > Candidatus Electronema > Candidatus Electronema sp. JM. The sequence continues at coordinate 29,699 of NZ_JBLWEN010000041.1, read as the reverse complement.
CACGTCAAGATTGTAGATCTTCTTGAACTCCGCCGCCTCGGTGTCGGCTGTGCCGGTCATGCCCGCCAGCTTGCTGTACATGCGGAAGTAGTTCTGGAAGGTGATCGAGGCCAGCGTCTGGTTCTCCTTCTCAATCTTCACCCCTTCCTTGGCCTCCACCGCCTGATGCAGGCCGTCCGACCAGCGGCGGCCCTCCATCGTCCGGCCAGTGAACTCGTCCACAATCACCACCTCGCCGTTCTTGACGATGTAGTCCACGTCCTTTTTGAAGAGGACATGCGCCTTCAGGGCCTGGTTGACATGATGCAGCCAGCCGATGTTGCGCGGATCGTAGAGATTGTCCACCTCCAGCATCTGCTCGGCCTGCATCACGCCCTCGTCGGTGAGCAGCACTTGCCGCGCCTTCTCATCTTTGGTGTAATGCTCCTCCTCGCGGAAGCGCGGCATGATCGCGTCCACCTTGCGGTACAGGTCGGTGGACATCTCTGCTGGGCCGGAGATGATCAGCGGCGTGCGGGCCTCGTCAATCAGGATCGAGTCCACCTCATCGACAATGGCGAAGTTGAAGCCGCGCTGGCAGTAGTCGCTGAGAGCGAACTTCATGTTGTCGCGCAGATAATCAAAGCCGAACTCGTTGTTGGTGCCATAGGTGACATCAGCGGCATAGGCATCGCGGCGGGCCTGGTCGTCCATGCCATGCAGGATCGCCCCGGTGCTCAGGCCGAGGAAGTGGTAGAGCTGGCCCATCCATTCCACGTCGCGGCGGGCAAGGTAGTCGTTGACCGTGACCACATGCACGCCTTTGCCGCTGAGGGCATTCAGATACACGGCGGCGGTCGAGGTCAGCGTCTTGCCCTCGCCGGTCTTCATCTCCGCGATTTTGCCCTGATGCAGCACCATGCCGCCGATGAGCTGGACATCGTAATGCCGCTCGCCCAGCACCCGTTTCGCGCCCTCGCGGCAGACGGCAAAGGCTTCGGGCAGCAGGCTGTCCAAGGTCTCGCCGCCCGCATAGCGCTCTTTGAACGCAGCGGTCTTGTCCCGCAGCTGGCTGTCCGTGAGCGGCTCCACCGACGGCTCCAGCCGGTTGATCTGCTCGACCGTTTTCAGCAGCGCTTTGATGTCGCGGTCGTTCTTGCTGCCGAATATCTTGGTCAATATGCTCATGCTTGCTCTCCGCAGCACAGAACTGTTCAGCTCCGCGCCGCCAGGATTAGTCGTTGGTCCAGATCAGCGCTTCTTCGTCGCAGTCCGGGAATTTTGGGCACTGAATGCAGTCGCTCCATATTTTATGCGGCAGCTGGCTTTTTTCAATAGGCGCAAAGCCTAATTTGCGGAAAAAACCGCCTTGGTAGGTGAGGGTGAAGACACGGCTGATCTCCAGGCTCTCCGCCTCCTTCAGGCAGGTTCTGACCAGCGCGCGGCCTATGCCTTGGCCATGACTGCTCTCCGCAACAGCCAGCGAGCGGATTTCGGCTAAATTTTCCCAGCAGATATGCAGCGAGCAGACTCCCTGCACCCCGCCGTCGTCATACACAACAAAGTCACGGAGCTGGTCATAGAGCGAGCTGATCGAGCGGCCCAGCAGCAGCCCTTTGCTGGCGAACTGCTGCAGCAGGCCGTGGATCGGTTTGACATCGCCCATGTGAGCCGGACGGATTTTGCTGGCGGCGGAATTGGCGGTTCCGTTCATGATCGGCATTTCCAATGAAAGTGGCTGGTGAACACGGCTTGTGCCGCGAAAATTATGCAGAGTACCCCGCAGCCGCTGTTTGGTCAAGGGCTACAGCGTAAAGCAGCACCTTCATCGCGTTTCCTCTGCGGCGCGAGGCGGCGCAATCCGTTTTTTCCGTTCTGTGGGCAGGATGAGCAGCGTTTCCGCTGCTGCTGGCCGCGCCGGAGGCGGCTCGGCACGTGCAGGTTGAACTGGAGCGACCGGCGGGGCACTGCTTTCTGGCATTTTATTTTTGATAGGCGCAGATGACGCGGCGGCAGGCGGGACAGGGTATTGCGGCAACAACGTCTTTCCGGCCCAGATGCCGAGCAGGAACATCCAGAGAAACAGACAAAACAACACCGCGCCAATGCCAAGGATGCCGCTCAAACTGAGCTGGAAGGCAAAGATAATGCGTGGCTCGCGCTGGTCATGCGGCGGCGCATCAGGGGCTGAGTGTTTGCGGCGGGACATCGACACAAGGGGCAAAGGCGGCTCAAGACAGGCGACAGTCAACCCATCTTATAGCAAATTCAACCAGAGCGCGGCAAGAAATTTTTCCCCTTGACTGTGGCTGCGGCGCACTCTATCCTTGCCCGTGTTCAGCCGCTTCAGCAGCGGCCTTTCCGTTTTTTGTGAGGAACCCGCATGAAACCTGTCCGCACTCCTTGCCTGACTTGCGGTGCCTGTTGCGCATTTTTCCGCGCCTCTTTTTATTGGGCGGAAACCTCGGCAGGCACACCCGGCGGTGTGCCAGAGCAGCTCACCGAAAAAATTAACGATTTCCTGGTGCAGATGAAGGGCACACGCGGGCCGCAGCCGCGCTGCGTCGCCCTGAGCGGCGAAATCGGCAGCGAGGTGGCGTGCAGCATTTACGAACAGCGGTCTTCGGTCTGCCGGGCATTTCCGCCTTCCCTGCAAGACGGCGTGGTCAATGAGGACTGCAACCGGGCGCGGGCGGCTCACGGTTTAAAGCCGGTGACTTCAGCAGACTGGGGCATAAAGGATTAAAACTGCGGGCAGGCAATTTTTACGCACCGCTGCGCAATTTTTACCCAGAAACTGTGTTCATCGCTGAGAGCAGGCCGCGTTATTTTTTCTTCTTTTCAGGAAAGCAAAACGCAGCAATCAAACTCAGCCCTAAAATCAACGCAAGGCCAGCAGCAATGGCGATAAGGCAGAATGAATCGTAGCTCTGCTCCATAACAGCTCCTTTGCAAAGGCCCGGAACCTGCGGCTCCTCCCGCTGCATGGCTCCGAGCGGACAGACGGCGCACGTTTTTTAATACGTTCACGTTGCCGTTCAAAATGATCAAGCAAAAATCATGCCAAGCGGTCTGCAGCAACAATTTTTCTTTAATCTGCAATTTTGACAATGACTACACCATCATCACCTAGCTGGCTGAAAACCACTTTATCCTGCCCGGAAATAGCCTTGGAGGCTGCCACAGACCTGCTTGGCGTGTTAAGCGGCTCGGCAGTGGAACAGGCTCCGGTCAAAGACGGATTGAGCACGGTCAGCGGCTTTTTTCAATTTGCCGACGAGGCCGAGCGGGAAGAACTGTTCCGCCGCCTTGAGCTGGAGCTGGCCGAGTTGTTCGCTGCCTATGGCCTGCCAGCACCGCAGATGAGCTGCTCGGTTCTTGCCGATGAGGATTGGGCCACTTCATGGCAGCAGTATTTCACACCCTTCGCCATTGTGCCCGGCCTGATCATCAAGCCAAGCTGGGAGCATTACGCTGTCCAGCCCGGCGAGCAGGTGCTGGAGATTGATCCGGGCATGGCCTTTGGCACCGGCCAGCACGCCTCAACCAAGCTGGCTCTCAGCCTGATTCAGCATTGTTTTCAAATGGTTCCGCCGAACAAAGTGCTGGATGTCGGCACCGGCACCGGCATTCTGGCAATGGCCGCCGCTCTGTTCGGAGCGCAGCGCATTACAGCCATTGACAACGACCCGGAAGCTGTCCGGGCGGCGGCAGAAAATATTGCCCGCAATGGTTTGGCCAGCACGGTTGCCGCCGCCGCAACGCCGTTATCTGAGATCAGCGGCAGTTTCGATCTGATCTGCGCCAATATCCTGCATGATGTGCTGGTGGAAATGGCTCCGGCTATCGCAGGCCGACTGACAGCGCAGGGCAACGTGGTGCTGGCGGGCATCCTGCGCGGCGCACAGGAGGAGAGCATCATCCGCGTGTACAGCAGCCACGGACTTGCGGTGCGGCAGTCAGCTTATGAGGAGGAATGGGCCGCCCTGCTGCTGACTCGGCATTGACTCTGCCGCACAGATGCGGTACATATCAGCCAGCCGGAATCTGCCGGTTTTCCCGCACGAAACGCACAGGAGCGCGATGAAAAAGATACGCAAGGCCGTCATTCCGGTCGCTGGTCTCGGCACCCGTTTTCTGCCCGCCACCAAGGCTATTCCCAAGGAAATGCTGACCATCATTGACCGACCCACGATTCAGTACATCGTGGAAGAGGTGGTGGCCTCCGGCATCGAAGAGGTTATTCTGATCACTTCGGACGGCAAGTCGGCGATAGAGAAACATTTTGACTACGATTACGAGCTGGAAAGCGTCCTCCGGCAGAAAAACAAGCAGGAACTGCTGGCCGAGCTGCACCATATCTCCAATCTGATTGACGTGGTTTCGGTGCGGCAGAAAGAGCCGCTCGGCTTAGGCCACGCCATCTGGATGGCCCGCAAGGTGGTGGGCGACGAGCCGTTTCTTGTGCTGCTCGGCGACGACCTTGTCCGCAGCGAAACACCCTGCTGCCGTCAGATGCTCGATCTCTATGAGCAAATCGGAGAATCTATTGTCGCTGTTCAACGGGTGCCGATGGAGCAGACACGCAGCTACGGCATAGTTGAGGGCGACGCGACCGAGCATGAGCGCACCTACAAAATCAGCCGGATGGTGGAGAAGCCCGCGCCGGGCGTGTCTGATTCAGATATGGCGATCATTGGCCGCTACTTGCTGATGCCGGAGATTTTTGATATTCTCGGCACCACCACGCCTGGCCACGGCGGCGAAATTCAGCTCACCGACGCGCTGCAAGCACTATCCCGGCGGCGCGGCATGTACGCCTATGAATTCCAAGGCCGCCGCTACGACGCAGGGGATAAGCTCGGTTATCTGAAAGCAATTGTGGATGTGGCAATGAGTCATCCTGTTTTGGGAGAGGCATTCCGGCAGCATCTGATTGATGTTTGCCCCGGCAGCTGCAAAACATCCTGCCCCTGAGCAGTTGAAGCTGCACGAAATTGCTGTCGCCGCGCCGGTTCCCGGCAGCCTGACCTACAGTTATCCTGTCGCGTTGCCGATTGGTGTGCGGGTGCAAGTGCCGTTAGGCAGCCGCCTTATCACTGGCTATGTGCTGGCGCAGCTTCCTGAAAATGACAGCGTGCCTGCTGCAATCAAGGCGGTCGCTGACTGCCTTGACGCATATCCGATTTTTCCTGCCGCGCTTGTTCCATTTTTCCGCTGGATGGCGGAGTATTATCATCATCCGCTCGGCGAGGTGATCCGCACCGCTTTGCCTGCCCGGCTGTTTGGAACTTCCAGCAGGCCGACGATCAAAGCCAAGACGGAAACCGTTGTCCGCCTTTGCGCCCCTCGCTCCGATCAAGCAGCCGCCGCGCTGAAAAAATCCGAGCAGAAAACCTTGGAGCTGTTTTATCAGCACTGCGGCGGCAGGCCGGTCATGCCGCGCCGCGAGCTGACCAAGCTCTATTCCGGCGCAGGCACGGCCTTAAAGGGTTTAGCGGCTGCGGGCTTGATCACGCTGGAGGAGCTGCATGTCTATCGCGATCCCTTCGGCGAACTGCTGCCGTATTCTGACCGCCCGGCGGAATTGACGGCGGAGCAGACGGCGGCGGTCAATACAGTCATTGCTGCGATTGACGCAGGCGCATTTCAGACATTTCTCCTCCACGGCGTGACTGGCAGCGGCAAAACCGAAGTCTATCTGCGGGCGGCGGAGCATTGTCTGGCGCAGGGGAAAAATGTGCTGGTCCTCGTGCCGGAGCTGGCCTTGGCCTCGCAGATGGAAGGCCAGTTTTATCCCCGCTTTGGCGAGCGGCTGGCGGTGCTGCACAGCGGCCTGACTCCTGGCGAACGTTTCGACCAGTGGCAGCGGGTTTTGCGGGGCGAGGCGAAAATCGTGGTCGGGGCGCGGTCAGCGGTTTTCGCGCCCTTCTCCAGCTTAGGCTTGGTCATTGTGGATGAGGAGCACGAGGCGGCCTACAAACAGGACGATAGCCTGCGCTACAATGGCCGTGACATGGCCGTGCTGCGGGCGCGCTTCGCCTCCTGTCCGGCATTGCTCGGCTCGGCCACGCCGTCGGTCAGCAGCCTGTATCATGCCGAGCAGGGCAAATACCGCCTGCTGACCTTGCCCAAGCGCATCGGCGGCCAAGTGCTGCCTCAGGTAGAATTAGTTGATTTGAGCAAGGAAAAACGCGGGCGGAAGGACTGGTTTTTCTCTGACCGCCTGCTGGCCGCGCTGAAGGAAAATTTGGCAAATGGCCTGCAAAGCCTGCTTTTTGTCAACCGCCGGGGCTACGCCGCCTTCATGCTCTGCCGTGACTGCGGCGCGGTGGTGCGCTGCCGCAACTGCCGGGTTTCGCTGACCTTGCACCGGGGCCGCAACCAGCTCATCTGCCACTATTGCGGCTATTCGCTCCGACCAGACATCATCTGCCCGGACTGCGGCTCAGGCGATGTGGCCGGGCTTGGTCTTGGCTCGGAGCGGGTGGAGGCAGAAGTGCGGCGGCTTTTTCCGCAGGCCAGAGCAGCCCGTTTGGACAGCGACGCGACCGCAGACCGGCGGGCGCAGATCAGCCTGCTGCGGCAGGTGCGTGAGCACGAGATTGATATTCTGATCGGCACGCAGATGGCGGCCAAAGGGCTGCATTTTCCCAAGCTGACGCTGGTCGGCGTGGTCTGGGCGGACAGTGGCCTCAGTCTGCCTGACTGCAAGGCGGCGGAGCGCACTTTTCAGCTTTTGGCGCAGGTGACAGGCCGGGCAGGCCGGGGCGAGCAGGCGGGCAAAGTCATCATTCAGACCCATCAGCCGGGGCATTACGTGCTGACAGCGGCCCGCGCGCATGACTGCCGCGCCGTCTATGAGCAAGAAATTGCTCTGCGCTCCATGCTCGGCTATCCGCCCTTTGGCAGACTGATAAATATCCGTTTCAGCGGGGAAAATGAATTGCAGGTGGAGGAGGCTGCCAAGGCGGCGGCGGCTCTGCTGCGGGCGGCTGTCACCAAGGACAGCCTGCCTGCGGACATTCTCGGCCCGGCTCCGGCTCCGCTTTCATTGCTGAAAAAACGTTTCCGCTGGCAGCTTCTGCTGAAAGGAGCGCAGCCGGAAGTGCTGCATTGGCTGTGTGATCAGCTCCTGCTGGAAAAAGGAAAAATCTGCGGGAAAAAAGTGCGGCTCACGGTCGATGTGGACCCGGAGAATATGATGTGAAAAAAGATGCCTCGGCAGGAAAAAAGGAGGAGGAACCTGCCGAGACATCCGGGTGTGAGTAAGTCAGCTGCACTTTTAGTGCAGAACAATATCCCGGCAGGGTAAAAGGAGGAGTAAACCTGCCGGAATATTGAGGCGGAGCCGGATAAACACAGCAAATCTTAAAACACCCCGGCAGGAAAAAAAGGAGGAGTAAACCTGCCAGGGCATCCGGGTTGAGCTTGATTACTGCGATCAGGATTCTTGCGCCAACACTGCAAATATCCCTTTCCGATACGGGATTCCTGAGTTGCGGAGCACACTGCCGTGGTCGCCGCAGAGCTGATTCCAGTCTTTTTTCAGGCCGCAGCTTCCCATAAACTCCATTACAATGGAGGGAAGCTGAAGCAGCAGACCGCTTTCCTGCGCCTTGATAACGATTTGCTTGCGCAGACTGAACAGCTCACCTGCTAATTTCGCAGACAAGGTCGGGCTGCTGCCGACTTCGCCTATTAAGGCGCAATCCGCTGCCTGCCTTGAGACTAAATTTTTCAGCGCGGCTTTTTTGCTTTCAAGCAGCAAACGCTCTCTCTCCGCCGCCTTCTTGTCAGGAAGAAGGCAATAGCCAGATGATTTGTCGCACGGCGGAGCTTCTTGAGCAGCATACAGACTGGCAGTTTGCGCCACGCTGGCTGCGAGCGCAGCGGCAATGATAATTCTTCCTGTATTCTGTGCCATATTCATCAGGAGCCTCTTACGTTCGCTTGATTTGGTAATTGCAAATTCCATGCCAGTTTCACTGCAGCGGCACTTGCAATTTTTCACCTGCTATTTAGCTGAAAGCGCACGATATCTTCTTGCAGCTTCCGGCAGGGGCAGATGCTTCATCCTACATCGTGGGTATTTTTTACGCAACCTCGCGGTTATTTTTTACCCACCTTGCGGTTGACGGAAAAATTAAAAGTTCAATTTTTTTAACTTGCCGTTCCACACAGATACATTGTACCCTGCTTAGTTCACTCTATCCTGAATTTCTCCAATTGTCAAAAAAACGTGACCGAACAGCACCAGTACGACGAATCGAAAATCAAGACACTCAGCTCGCTGGAGCACATCCGCAAGCGGCCCGGCATGTACATCGGCCGCCTCGGCAACGGCTCTGACCCCGACGACGGCATCTACATCCTCCTGAAAGAGGTGACCGACAACGCCGTGGACGAGTTTATCATGGGCTGCGGCAAACAAATTGAGGTCGCGGTCAGCGCGGAGGGCCGCTGCCGGGTGCGCGACTTTGGCCGGGGCATTCCGCTGGGCAAGGTGGTGGAATGTGTCTCCATGATCAATACTGGCGCGAAATACAACACGGAAGTTTTCCAATTCTCCGTCGGCCTGAACGGCGTGGGCACCAAGGCGGTCAATGCGTTATCCGAGCAGTTCATGGTTTGTTCGCACCGGGAAGGCCGCTGCAAAAAGGCGTTTTTTGCTTATGGCGTACTGGTGCAGGAAGAAGAAGGCGCAAGCAGCGAGCCGGATGGCACCTTGGTGGAATTTCTGCCAGACAAGCAGCTTTTTCCTGATTTCAATTTTGATCTCAGCTATATCGAGCAGCGGCTCTGGCGCTATGCCTATCTTAACGCCGGACTGCGGCTGCGCCTGAACTGGTCGGACGAGCCTGCGCGGGAATATTTTTCCAAAAAAGGTCTGCCCGATCTTTTAACCAAAGAGCTGGACGACGGCGGCATTTATCCGGCCATTGAGCACAAAGAGCAGGCTCTCGAATTCGCCTTCACGCACACGGATGAATACAGCGAAACCTATTATTCCTTCGTCAACGGCACTTATACCTCTGAAGGAGGAACGCATCTTTCTGCCTTCCGCGAGGGCATTCTTAAAGGTGTGAATGAATTTTCCGGCAAAAAATACACAGGCCAGGATGTGCGCGAAGGCTTGGTCGGCATTCTCGCGGTCAAGGTGCAGGAGCCAGTCTTTGAATCGCAGACTAAGAATAAATTAGGCAACACCGACATCCGGGCGTGGATCGTCAACGCGGTGCGGGATGCGGTGGCGACGCATCTGTATAAAAACCCGGAGACGGCGGAAATCCTTCTTGCCAAGGCCCAGCGCAACGAGCGGGTGCGCAAGGAGCTGCAAACCGTGCGCAAGGAGGCCAAAGCGCAGGCTAAGAAAGTCGCCTTCAAAATTCCTCAGCTCAAGGACTGCAAATATCATCCGCAGCCCGGCAAGCCCTCGCGGCCCGGCGAGGAGAACATGATTTTCATCACCGAAGGCCAGTCCGCCGCAGGCTCCATCGTCTCTTCCCGCGACCCGCTTACGCAGGCGGTGTTCTCGCTGAAGGGCAAACCGATGAACGTGCATGGCCAGAAGCTCGATTTGCTCTACAAGAACGAGGAGATGTACGCTTTAATGCAGAGTCTGAACGTGGAGGAGTCCGCGCATGGTCTGCGCTTCGACAAGATCATTTTTGCGACAGACGCAGATGTGGACGGCCTGCATATCCGCAATCTGCTGCTGACCTTTTTTCTGCAATATTTTGACGCGCTGATCCGGCAAGGGCATGTTTATATTTTAGAAACACCGATTTTTCGGACGCGGAACACGAAGCAGACCGTTTATTGCTATTCGGAGCGGGAGAAAGACGAGGCGGTGCGCGTCCTCAAGGCGGGCGGCGGCAACGTGGAAGTGACTCGCTTCAAGGGCTTGGGCGAAATTTCACCGCCGGAATTCAAGCAGTTCATCGGCCCAGACATGCGCTTGCAGCCGGTGCGCATTGAAAGCCTATCGGAGGTGCGCCCGGTGCTGGAATTCTACATGGGTAAAAACACCCCGGAGCGGCGGCGGTACATTATGGAGCATCTGACGCTGCGACCGGAGTAAGGACGCTTAGGAAATGTTGTTTTTTAACCGCATCTGCTGAGAAATATCCAGCAATAAATTTTGCGACCAGCGGCGGATAGTCTCATCCTTAACGGATTTCATTGCGATAACTTTTCTCAAACAAGCTGCTGCCGCTGGATAATCGGCAAAGCCGTCGCAGAGTATCTGCGCCTTCAAGAAAAGTGCTTCTGGATGATTCGGCAGGCGGTTGAGCGTGTTATTGATGCTCACAAGAGCTTGGTCAAAGCGATCCGATGCCTTTAGCAACCGCGCTTTGATCAGCTCGCCTGCAAGCTGGTCGTGCCGCTGTGAAGGCAGACAGCCGTTGTAGATCACATTGCTCATTCCAGTGAGCAGGTCATCAAATAAATTCATTGTGTCAAAAAAAAATTATCAAAACAATTTCTTCTGAATGCCTATCTTTTCTCGTTCCCGTTGCGCTTTTTTGTAAGTTTGAGCCTTGCCAGGCATTTGCACAGCCGCTCCTGCGAGCAATTCTTCAATAGTCATAATTTGAATTTTTGGATAATCTCGGTTCCAGTCTGGAGAATGATAAAATCCTGCTGAGGCAGCTTCAGTTTTCATGTCTTTGGTTGGATTTTCCAAGGTGATGAACACACCGACAGCGGCATTCTCACGTTCAATTGTGCCAACAAGATCACGAATGTCGCCGCTTTTGACCTTGCCGCTTTTCACTTGCACAATCAGGCATTTCGGCTTGCCTTTGGCATCGTCAATAAAGGTGATGATGCCGTCAATTCCTCTGTCCTTTCCTTTTTTTCCTTGCTTGCTGCCAGCTTCTCCACCCGCAGGCTGTGCTTGGATCAGTGACAAGGCCCACCATTGAAACTGGTAGCGGTCATCGCTGGCAAGCTGCCGCGCATCTGCAAGGCTTTCCGGCTCTCCAACCACATCATAATCATATTTCTCAACAATTCCAAAGGCATCTTTCAAGCGGTATTTTTGCAATGCAATAGCAAGATGCGTGATGTCAATGCCGATCCACTGGCGTTTCAGCTTTTGCGCCGCATGAATAGTGGTGCCGCAGCCGCAGAACGGATCGAGAACAATATCTCCTTCATTGCTGCTGGCTTCAAGAATTCTTTCAAGAAGAGCAACAGGTTTCTGCGTGGGATAGCCGAGACTTTCTTTTCCTTGTGCTATATGAATATCTGTCCATATATCAGGAATTTTTTCTCCTGCATTCTCGTCAAGATATCGTTTAAAACGAGGGTAGCCTGTTTTGGAATAAAGAATGCGCCCTTGCCTGTCAAGTTCTTCCATTTTTTCTTTTGCATACACCCAGCATCTGGTTGCTGGAGGTTTTTTACCCTTCCATTCATAAATTTGCCCAGATGATGCTCTCGACATTGATGCTGTTAAATTGTCTGACATATAGCGTCTTCCAGTTTCTTCCTCAATGTAACGATATGTCTTTTCTACATACTCAGGGTTTAGCGACCTGCACACTTGATTCCACTGTTCTGTTCCGATTTTTTTAGCATAAAATAAAATACTATCATGAACAGCACCAAATTTCTTTTGCACATTCCCTTTTGCATTGATCCTTTGCCAAATAATTTCATTTTTATAATTTTCAATCCCAAAAATCGCATCCAGCACTATTTTTAAATAATGGCTTGCAGTTGGATCGCAATGCAGATACAAACTTCCGGTTGGTTTGAGAACACGGTGCAGTTCAAGCAGCCGCGCTGTCATCATCACCAGATACGCCATCATCTGGTTGGCACCAATGAATTCCCGCAACGCGCCAATCATGGTCGCCACATTGGCCGGAGCTGATGTGACGATCTTTTCATAAACTGCCGCAGCAGCCATGTCCCAATGCCACGTGTCCTCAAAGGCGGTGAGCTGGGCTTCGGAATCCCGACCGCTTTCATCTTTGAACAGGACATTATAGCTGCGGTTTGAGTTGAAAGGCGGATCAAGATAAATCAGATCAACGCTCTCGTCCCGGATGTATTCCCGGAGAATTTTGAGATTATCGCCGTAATAAAGATGATTTTTCATATCATTCCCAAAGGTCATCTTTGTTATTCACACACCCCGCAGCGGCGGCAGCGCGAGGTTTCGCAGGGCGGAGTGGCTTCAGCGTGCAGTGCTTTTTCTAATTCCCGGCGCAGATAGTCTTTCCTGATGCCCTGATCAAGCACGTCCCAGCAGAACAGCTCATCCGCCGCTCTGGGCCGGACAGCGTATTGCCACGCGGACAGGCCGTGCGCCTTCATCGCCTGTTTGAACGACAATTTTCCGGTGCCGATATCCAAGAGCACCGGGGCAATGCGGCGGTCGGCGCGGGCGAACACCGCCTGCGGCAGGACGTTTTCCGGTCGGTCGGCTTTGAACTGAAGATTGTCAAGACCAGCCACACCGCTTTTCAAGTATTTGATCACATTGTTCAAACGCAGCAGGGCGGCCTTGTCGCTTCCTTCATCCGCGCCGCCGAAGGACAGATATTGGAAGGGAGTCCACGGCTTGGGCACAAAGCTGTTGACGGAAAGGACAAGCTCGCAGAGCCGCCCTTTTTTCCGGCCAATCGGCAGCATCGTCTCCCGCACCTGCCGCACTAAGTGAATGAATTCATCCAGATCAGCCCTGCTTTCTGTGGGCATGCCGACCATGACGTAGAGCTTGAGGGTGAAGATTCCCGCCTCGGTCAGGGCGGCGGCGGCGGCGAGAATATCTTCTGCGGCCAAGCCCTTGTTGATCACCTGCCGCAGCCGCTGCGAGCAGCCGTCCGGGGCGATGGCCGCTGATTTGAGCTTGGAGTGGGACAGCAGCTCAAGCAGGCGGGGCGAAATTCGGTCAGCTCGGAGCGAGGAAAAAGAAAGGGCGCAGCCGGTTTCACTGAGAAAGGCGGCGATGCGGTCGAGCGTGGCCGGATCGGCCATTTCCATGCCCAGCAGCCCGGCGCGGTCAACGCCTGCGGGCCTCTGCGCCAGTCCGGCCAAGACCGCTTCCGCGTCCCAAAGCCGGGGCGGACGGTAGATGAAACCGGCGGCGCAGAAGCGGCAGCCCCGGCTGCAACCGCGCCCCAGCTCGGTCATGTGCATGTTCAGCTCGGCTTCCGGCGACAGCAGCTCGGAATGCGCGGCCTGATCTGCGGTCGTCACAGCAGCGCGGCGCACCCGTTTTGGCAGGCCTGGCGCGGCAGATATTTCCAGCACCCGGCCCTCGTCGTCATACCGGAAACTGTAGCCGCCCGGCACGTAACAGCCGGGAATCGTCGCGCCGATCTCGTGCAGCAAAGCCCGCCGGTCTCTGCTGGCTGCGGCAAGCAGTTTCGGCAGCAGCAGCGGCAGCACGGCCTCGGCCTCGCCGATCACCATCAGATCAGCAAAAGCGGCCAGCGGCTCCGGGTTCATAAAGACCGCGACTCCGCCAAGGATCACCAACGGGCTGCTAGGCGCAGGCGGGCCGCTGCGGTCAGCAGCGTAGGGCGGAATGCCGCCTGCGGCCAGCATGGCGGCCAAGCGGGGATAATCCTGCTCAAAGCTGATCGAGCCGAAAACAAAGGGGAAATCAGAAAGGGGCCGGTCGGATTCCAGCGAGCGGAACGGCTCTTGGTTCTGGGGATAAACAAAACGCTCGCAGACGATTTCGTCCGCGCTGTTCAGCAGGCGGTAAACAATCTGGCAGCCAAGGTTGGAGACGGCCAAGGGGTAGGTGTTGGGATAGAGCAGGGCCGCTGGCTGGCGGCCCTTCCATCGTTTGCGGACTGTGCCGGTCTCGGCGGCAAGCAGCGGGTGCAAGGGAGCGGCGGCAGGCGGAACTCAGCTCGCTTTCTTGCGGATGTAGGCCGGCTCGTCCCACTCGGCCAGATCGTTCTGATCGTCGAAGACCGGGGCGGGCATGGGCCGCATTCCTTTCGGAGAAGGATTGGGCCGGGCAAAGCTGACCGCGCGGTGCTCCAAGGGCCGCTCCGGCTCTTGAAGAACAGGCTCCGGCTTGGCCGCCGCCTTGCGCCCGGAGCGGCCCATCGCGTCCAGCTCGGAGATGGTCTCGCCTTCCTCGCGCCGAGAAATGCCGGTGGCGATCACCGTCACCCGCAGCTCGTCGCCCATGTTCTCGTCGAAGAGCGCGCCGATGATGATGTTCGCGTCCTCGTGGGCCTTGTCCTGAATCAGGGCCGAAGCCTCCATGAACTCGTTCATGGTCATCGAGCTGGTGGCCGAGATGTTGATCAGGATGCCCATCGCCCCGTCTATGCCCACATCTTCGAGGAGCTGGTTGTCAATAGCCCGCTTGGCCGCCTCGGCGGCGCGGTTCTCGCCGGAAGCGGAGCCGGAACCCATGATCGCCGGGCCGACTTCCTTCATGACCGTCTTCAGGTCGGCAAAATCCACGTTGATATGGCCGGGCAGGTTGATCAGATCGGTGATGCCCTTGACTGCTTGCAGGAGGACATCGTCGACCATCTTCATCATCTCCACCATCGTGGAGTTTTTCTGCATCAGACCGAGCAGGCGGTCGTTGGGCACAGTGATGATGGTGTCGGAATTTTTCTTCAGCTCCTCCCAGCCCGCCTCAGCGTTTTTCATCCGTTTTTTGGCTTCAAAGTAGAAGGGCTTGGTGACTACAGCCACAGTCAGCGCGCCCTGCTCCTTGCTCAATTTGGCAATCACCGGTGCTGCGCCGGTGCCAGTGCCGCCGCCCAGTCCGGCGGTGACAAAAACCATGTCCGCGTCGGCGATGGCGCCGCTCAGATCGTCCAAACTTTCCTCGGCGGCCTTCCGCCCGACTTCAGGCGACGCGCCCGCGCCCATGCCCTTGGTCACATTCGGGCCGAGCTGAATGCGGATGTCCGCCCGCGACTTCTCCAGCGCCTGCATGTCGGTGTTGGCGGCGATGAACTGCACTCCGGCCAGCCGGTGCTCGACCATCGTGTTGATGGCGTTGCCGCCGCCGCCGCCGACTCCGATCACCTTGATTGTCGCCACAGGTTTTTCTTCTCTATATGACATGCTTCCCTCTCACGCATTTTGCGCTTGGCCTGCTGCATTATCAGTCCAGCCCATTGTACCGCCGCCCCAGCTGCCGCTCAATGCTAAATAATATTTTTGAGAAAATTTTTCAAGCGCGTGATCACATTGCCGCTTTCCGCAGGCTGCACGCTGCGGGCCGTGCTGCCGTAGAGCACCAGCCCGACCGCCGTGGTGCAGCGAGGCGAGTCAATGTCCTCCACCCGTCCGCCCACGCCCTGCGGGCAGCTCACCCGCACCGGCATGTCGAAAATCTGCTCGGCCAGCTCAACAATGTTGGCCAAAAGGGCAGTGCCGCCGGTGATGACCATGCCCGCGTTGATCCGATTCCTGTAGCCGGAGCCGCAGATTTTTTTGTTCACCACCTGCAAAATTTCCTCAATCCGGGCTTCCAATATCTCCACCAGCACCTTCTGGGAGACCTTGCGGGCCTTGCGGTCGCCGACCGTCGGCACCTCAATGATATGATTTTCCTTGATCAGGGAGGACAGTGCGCCGCCGTAGCGGTATTTAAGCTGCTCGGCCTCTTGCAGCGGGGTGCGCAGGCCGACGGAAAGGTCGTTGGTCAGGTTGTTGCCGCCGAGGGCCAGCTCCCAGGTGTATTTGATCGTCCCGTTGCAGAAGACCGCCAAATCGGTGGTGCCGCCGCCGATGTCCAGCAGGGCCACACCCAGCTCCATTTCGTCCGGGGTCAGCACCGCTTTCGACGAGGCGACCGACTCCAGCACCACCTCGGTCACATTCAGCCCGGCCCGGTTGCAGCTCGTGATCAAATTATGCAGCGAAGTCACGTCAGCGGTGACGATATGAACATTGGTGGCCAAGCGCACCCCGGTCATGCCGAGCGGATTCTGAATCCCGGTGTGGTCGTCCACCATGTATTCCTGCGGCAGGACATGAATAATCTGCTGATTGTCCGAGACCTTGACCGTCTGCGCAGCCTGAATCACCGCGTCAATCTCGCGCTGGCGGATTTGCTGGTTGTTGATGGCGATGATGCCGGGCGAGTTGAAGCCCTTGACATGCGTGCCCGCGATGCCGACATAGACATTCTCAATGTCGCAGCCCGCCATGTCCGAGGCGCTGTCCATAGCTTGGCGGATGGCCCGGACGGTGGACTCAATATTGACCACCACGCCCTTTTTCATCCCTGACGAGGCGGCGGTGCCCACGCCGATGATGTCCACGCTGCCGTCAGGAAAAATTTCCCCTATCACCGCGCAGATTTTGGTCGTGCCGATGTCCAATCCCGCTACCAGCTCGCCAGAGCCAACTTCCCGCACCGGCTTGATTTCCCCGGCGGTCAGCTCAGGTGCTGTCTCGTGTGTTTCCAGCTCTTCCATTTCACGCTCCGCTTATGGAGCCAAGCTGGCCACTAAGATGCGCCCGGCTTGGTAATCCATGCGAATTTCTCTGACATGTTCAATCTTTTCTTTGCGATACAGCCGCTCAAGCAGTCTGACGAGCTGATAATATCTGGTTTTGATATTACCATACCCTATATAAATAGGAAAGGGCCGTTCGGCAAGATAGGCAATAATTCCTTTATCCCGGCTCACATGAATTTCTGACAGAGCCTGCAGCGGCAGCAGCGGATTGCCCTGCGCGACTAAGCGCAAAAACTGCGCCGCCTCTGCCGCTCCTTTGTCCGCCAAGCTGAAAATTTGCGGCCCATCCGCCTGGCTGATGCCGGTGATCACCGGAAAATCTAAATCCTGTCCTGGCTCGACTACAGCGAACACCATGCCGTTCTGATCCACATAGCGCAGTTCTGGCTGATCTTCGAGCTTGATCAGGGCCAAAGGCCGCCGTTCCTTCACGTCCACCACGAGACTGTCCGGCCAGACGCGCCGAATGCTGGCCTGCTCAATCCACGGCTGCTGGCGAAGACGCTGCTCCGCCTCCGGCAATCGCAGCTTGAGCAAGGGAACGCCCTGCCGAAGCTCCGCCCACGCCAGCAGCTGCTCTTCACGCAGGGTGCGGCAGCCCTGCACGGTGATCTGCCGCACCCGGAAGGCATCAGACTGCTCCAGCAACTGCCAGCCGCGCAAAACAAGCATGGCCAGCAGCACTGCCAGCAAGCCGGCCAAAATGCCGGTTTTCGACAGACGCAGCAGCAGGCCGCCCTGTCTGCTGCTGTCAGCAGCTATCCGGTACGGGCCGTTGCCAACAGGCGGCAGGCCGTGCTCTTGAGCAAAAGCGGTGCGGAAGCGGCGGAAGGTGTTGGAGCGCACCGCACGCCGCTGCTGATAACGCCGTCTTTGGGAGCCGACCAGCGGGCTTTGTGATTTTTTCAAATCAGGCCTCATCCCGGATGATTTTCACCTCCGGCTCCAGCCGGATGCCGAAGCGGGCAAAAACCTCGGCCTGCGCCCGTTCCGCCAGTGCGAGGATATCCGCCGCTGTTGCGCCGCCGCTGTTCACTAAAAAGTTGGCGTGAACCGGCGAGATCATCGCCGCGCCGCAGCTTGCGCCTTTTAGTCCAGCAGCCTCAATCAGCCTACCCGCGAAATCGTCGGGCGGATTTTTGAAGAACGAGCCAGCTGAGGCGGCTCCGGCAGGCTGCTTGCCTTTTCTGCGCTCCAAATACGCGGCGCAGCGGCTGCGGATTTGCTCCGGCTGATCAGCAGCCAAATGGAACCATGCCGCCGTGATCATGCCGCTGCCGAGTTCGCCGTCCGCAAGGGCCAGCTTGCGGTAGCTCAGGCGCAGCTCCGCAGCAGCAATCTGCCGGATATGGCCGGTTTTGTCAACAAGTTCAATGGCGGCAAGCCGTGCGCCGGTTTCGCAGCCCCAGGCCCCGGCGTTCATCCGCACTGCGCCGCCGACCGAGCCAGGTATGCCGACCAAAAATTCCAGCCCAGCCAGACCTTGGCCGCCGCACCACGAGACCAATTTGCCCAAGGCGCAGCCCGCACCAACCTTGATCATGGTGAAATCCGGGCCGCGTTCCTGCACAACAAGGGCGTTAAACTCACCTTTAAGGCGGATGACTGCGCCAGAATAACCGCTGTCGGCAACGAGCAGGTTGGAGCCGCGCCCGATGACGAGAAATTTAATTTCCTCCTCAGCAAGCACGGCCAGCAGGCGGCGCAGCTCCTCGACCGACTGCACATCAATTAACGACGCTGCCGGGCCGCCTGCCCGAAAGGTGCAATGCTCGCGCATCGGCACATCAAAACGCAGCCCGGCCAAGCCGCTGGCCGCCAACCGCGCCCGCTGCCGCCCGTTCATCGCCGCTTCAGGCCGCTGACGGCAAGTGCCTTTTGGTCCAGCAGCTCCAAAAGCTGCTCACCAATCTGCACAACATTGCCCGCGCCCAAGGTCAGCACCAAATCGCCCTCTTCAATGAAATCAAAGAGATTGGCGGGCAAAGTCGTCAAGTTGCCGTGATGATGCGCCTGCCGCTGGCCGTGCTGCTTGATCGCCTCCAGCAGAGATGCGCTGCTCACGCCCTCGATGGGCTGCTCGCTGGCCGCGTAAATATCCGTCAAAATCAGCACATCAGCCCGGTAGAAGGCAGTGGCGAACTCATTGAACAGACCCTTGGTGCGGGTGTAGCGGTGCGGCTGGAAAACCACCACCAAACGGCGGTCAGGCCAGCCGTCGCGGATTGCGTCGAGCGTGGCGCGGATTTCCGTGGGATGATGGCCGTAGTCGTCCACGACGAGAATGCCCTGCTTTTCGCCTTTGATTTGCAGCCGCCGCTGCACGCCCTCGAATTTTTCCAAGGCTTGGGCGATGACCGGAAATTCAATCTCCAGCTCCAAGGCCACGGCGATGGCGGCAAGCGAGTTGAGAATAACATGCCGTCCCGGTGAGTTGCGCCGCACCCGGCCCAGTTCTTTGCCCCGGAAATAAACGGAAAATTCGCTGCTCAGGCCTTTGCGCTCAATCTTGGCGGCGTGCAGATCGGCCTGCTCGGTCAGGCCGTAGGTGATTTTACGCCGCTGAATCTGCGGCAGCAGGCTGGCGACATTGGCATCATCCAAGCAGAGCACCGCCGCGCCGTAAAAAGGAATGCGGCTGATGAATTCAAGGAAGGTCTCTTTGATGTGGTCAAGATCACGGTAGTAATCCACGTGCTCCAAATCAATGTTGGTGATGACCTCAATCACCGGCCAAAGTTTGAGGAAGGAGCCGTCGCTTTCGTCGGCCTCGGCGACGAGAAATTCGCCCTCGCCAAGATGGGCGTTGCTGCCGCCGAAACAGTCCACCTTGCCGCCCACGGCCACGGTCGGATCCAGCCCAGCCTCGTGCAGCACCGCTGCTGTCAGCGAGGACGTGGAAGTCTTGCCGTGGCTGCCCGCGATGGCGATGCCGTATTTTTTCAGGCGCATCAGCTCGGCCAGCATTTCAGCCCGCTGAATCACCGGAATCTGCTGCTCGCGGGCAGCTAAAACTTCGGGGTTGTCCGCCGCCACTGCCGAGGAAACCACCACCACGTCCGCTCCGGCCACCCAGCCCGCCTGATGGCCCTGATGAATGATGCCGCCGATTTTTTGCAGGCGGCGGGTGATGTCCGAGCCGCGCAGGTCCGAGCCGCTGACCGTGTAGCCGAGATAAAGCAGCAGCTCGGCTATGCCGGACATGCCAATACCGCCGATGCCGACAAAATGAATATGCTTGTTTTTTTTGTACATTATTTTTTGATCAATTTCATGCAGTCAGCTAAAATCCGCTCCGCCGCGTCCGGGACAGCCATGCGCCGCATCGCCGCGCCCATTTGGGCCAGCTTGTCCGCGTCCGCCGCCAGCTCCACAAGCACCGCCACCAGCCGTCCGGCATCAAGCCCCTCTTCCCTATACATCTTTGCCCCGCCGCCTGCAACATAATAGCTCGCGTTGGCGGCCTGATGATCGTCCGCCGCGTGCGGATAAGGAATGAGGATGGCGGGCAGGCCCATCACCGCCAGCTCGGCCAGCGAGGTGGCTCCGGCCCGCGCCACAGCCAAATCCGCCTGCCGGTACACCGCTGCCATATCTTTGATAAACGGCGCAACTTCAGCGGCAATGCCTGCGGCAGCATAGCCAGCCCGCACCTGCTCGGCATCCGCCGCGCCGGTCTGGTGAATCAGCCGGAAAGGCCGGTTCAATTTTGCCGTGATGTCAGCAGCCGCCTCCAGCAGCAGCATATTGATCCGGTGCGCGCCCAAACTGCCGCCCATGACCAGCAGCGTGAAGGGCTGGCCGCCTGCCCGCTGGCTCGCCGCAGCGGCGAGTATCTCCGCCCGCACCGGATTACCGGAAACTACAGTCTTCTTCAGCGGGAAGGGATAGTCGCCGGGAATTGAGACGAAAACCTTGTTAACAAAACGGGCGGTCAGGCGGTTGGCGAGGCCAGGGATGGCGTTCTGCTCATGGATGCAGGCAGGCACGCCGAGCAGCCGAGCCGCCAGCAGCACCGGCCCGGTGACATAACCGCCCACACCGAAAACCAGCGCGGGCTGAAACTGCCGGATCAGGCGGGCCGCTTCCAGCACCGCCTTGGGCAGACTGGCTATGCTTCGCAGCCGGTGCGCCAGGCCCATGCCTTTGAGGCCCATGCAGGCGATGGATTCCTTGCGGAAATCCAACCCGGCCAGCGCGTCGCGGTCAAGCTGCCGCTGTGTGCCGATGAACATGATTTCGCAGCCGGAAAATTGCCGCCGCAAGGCCGCCGCTAAAGCAATACCCGGAAAAAGATGGCCGCCAGTGCCGCCGCCAGTGATGATGATGCGCATGGGAGATGTTTTAACAATTTGGATTTATTTTTGTTAGCGTAAACATCCGCAAGGATTTTTTCAATCAGAAAATGCAGCGGCAGGCAGTTTCATGCTGCTCTGCGGCGAAAAACTGCTTGACCTGCCGCGCAAATACTGCTACATCTGCGGGACAGGCTTGGCTTTTCTTTCGTCTGCAACTTCGCCATGAACATCCGCCGCCAGCTCGAAGATCAAGAGCAGCTTGTCCTTTCATCTCATGCCTGCTTCAGCAGCAGGTCACGGGGGCGGCTGCACGACGAGCCGCCCTGCGAGCTGCGCACCGCTTTTCAGCGCGACCGCGACCGGATTATTCACTGCAAAACCTTCCGCCGCCTCAAGCACAAAACCCAGGTTTTCCTCGCGCCCACCGGTGATCACTACCGCACCCGCCTCACCCATGTCCTTGAAGTCTCACAGATTGCCCGCACCATCGCCGTCTGCCTGCGCCTGAACGAATACCTCACCGAAGCCATTGCTCTTGGTCACGACCTCGGCCACACGCCGTTCGGCCATGCCGGAGAACACACGCTCAACGGGCTGCATCCAGGCGGCTTCCGGCATCACATCCAAAGTCTGCGGGTGGTTGATTTTTTAGAGAATCAAGGGCAGGGGCTGAATCTGACCTGGGAGGTGCGGAACGGCATCGTCAAGCATTCCAAGGGCTACCGCGACATTCTGCCCGATGACTCGCGGGAATTGCCCGCCACGCTGGAAGGGCAGGCGGTGCGGGTCGCGGACATCATCGCCTATCTCAATCACGACATGGACGACGCACTGCGGGCTGAAATGATTACAGAAAGCGATCTGCCAGATCATCTGCGCCGGGTGGTGGGCGACCGGCCTGACCGCCGCATCGCCGCGATGATGCGCGATTTGATCGCCGAGACCCTGCGGACGGACGAAGGCCGTCTTCGCCTCAGCCCGATGATGCAGGAAGTGATCTGCGGAATGCGTTCCTTCCTCTACGATAACGTGTATCGCAACCGGCTGGTGCACAGCGAATTTGAAAAAGCCCAGCGGGTGATCCGCGAGTTGTATCTTTATTTTCTTGAACACGAATTTCCTGCCGGGCCGGAGCCGCTCTGCCTCAAGCGCAGGCCGCCCGCCGATGCCAAAGAAGAAAAACGGCTGCACCGCTTGGTCTGTGATTTCATCGCCGGAATGACCGACCGCTATGCTTTGGATTTGTACAGCCAGATTTTCATGCCCAAGCCGTGGTCGGTGCTGTAGAAAAGCTCTTGAGAAGAAGCTGGGCTTGCGCTACAATGCGTAACAATTTCTGTAGCTGCAGTTCTCATGGAGGAGAGAAAACATGACGAAAACATTTTTTGCTGTCTTTTTTGCCGCCGCTGTCCTGAGCGGCTGCACGGTTTGCACCGACTGCGAGCCTGAATATCAGGCTGATTCTTCGCCGACGACGATCTACCATTACACCACCTATCCCAGTCGTCAGCAGTCCGTCAGCAGCAGGATGTCCTCAGTTCCGTTCAATTATTTGCCCAGCTCGACAACATATTTCCAGCCAGCGCAGCCAAGAACGCCTGTTTATCAGCCAGCTCCTTTTGCCAATTTTTCGGGAGCACCTCGGCCTTTCTTCAATGGATACTCGCCTGCGTACAGCACCAGCTACGGCAGCAACTACTCTGGCAACGGATATTCTGGCACGGCGTTCCAAACATCGCCCATGTCCTCTACGCCAATTCTTGACTTTAATTCTATGCCGGGGCCGACAGCGTATTCCTCAATGGCGCAGCCAAGAATTCCTTTTTATCAGCCAAGTTCTTCTTGGGGAAATCAGTCTGTCTCCAATAATTCGTATCCAGCATACAGCAACAGCTATTACAGCAGCGGATATTCCAATACACCGCCTGTTTTTACTCCTGCTTCGGGCAATTTTATGCCGTGGAACAGGATGTCTTACCCAGCTTCGCCCTATCCCTCCTATCAGCCGCAGGCACAGCTCCCAGTTTTCCAGACTGTTCCTCAGCCCATGTGGTGGCAACGGTGATTAAATAACTGATGGCAATCATCCCAAGAAATCAGAACTGCTGAAGTTCATTTCAGGCATTCGTGTTCAACACCGGATTGAATCTGGCGGTTCCAGAAATCATCACCCCTCCTGATGCGTCGCCACCGCCAAGTGCATGGAGGGGACACCGCGACTTTTCCTAAGCCTACCTAAAGATTGACAGCATCTTCTTAATTTCATGAAGGCGTTCAGGCCGGGGCCGAAGAAGGAGAAGAAAGAGGAAGGAAGTGGTGGGGCGTAATATAAGGTTTTAGTCAAGTTGCTTCGTTCGTTTTTTTTGCTGTGGAATATCCAACAAAAGAAAGGGGTAAATCATGAGCCAGTCACGCAGTTTTTCTTGTCAAGGGGCGCATTTTTTAGAAGTTCTTTCTTCAACACGGGATTGGTTGATCAGTGAAGGTTTTAAAACGCAACAGCTTTCAACAGAAGATGGAGGAATATTACTTCAAATTGAAAAATCAGGGACATGGAAAAAATTTATAGGGATGTCAACCGCCTTAAATATTGTATTCCATCGAGTCGAGAATACAATTAATGTTGAAATTGGAGAGGGAAGATGGGCTGACAAAGCAGTAGTAGGAACGATAAGTATGTTGGTTCTCTGGCCGCTTGCAGTAACATCTGGCTTTGGTGCATGGCAGCAAATGAAGATGCCAGAGAAAATTTTTGATCATATAGCTAAATTTTGCGCAACACAAGAAAAAGAAAGTGTATTTTCCGATGAAATTTATAATGTAAATGATTTTATTGTTAAATGCCGAGATATCGAGGAAGGGAATCGAGATAAATCGGAACTCAACAGAATTCTTTCGATTTGCGACAGACTACTAGAGAATACGGAGATAACTTTAATTGATCGTTATAATATTATCTATTATCGTGCATTGGTCTTAAAATTGCTTGGAGATGCAGAACAAGCAAAAGAAGACTTAATTGGCTTGGTTAAACAGAATGACCAACAAGCTGTGGAGGTAGATAAAAAACTAACCGCAAACATTTATGAAGTTCTTTCCGAGTTAAGCATCGAACAAGATAAGTACGATCATGCGGTTGTATTTCTTTCAAATATAAATAATTACGGAACATCTGAAGTTCAAAGAAAAGCAACGAATGCCTTGCGACAAATAAAAGAGAAAAGATCGGCAGCTCTATGTAAGTATCCATACGAAAAAAGACAAATAGTCTTCTGTACTCACGAAATCCCATCATGGATAATGGAAGACTTCTGCTTCGTTGATATAGATACGCTAAGATCATCTGGATGGAAATTTGAAATAGGCCATCCACAGCTTGAAGTGTTTTATATATGCCATCCATTGCGCCATGACAGATATTATTCATTGGAAGAATTTCATGACAAAGTATTTGACGATAAACAGTCTGAACTTGTTTACCTCTTGCAATCTATAGGGGCGAATAGAATTCATATTGAGGCTATAAAAGATACTGTCGAAAATAATTCATCTTCAAATATAAAAACACATGGAGTTGAAGACGAAGCAATCTTTGGGGTTTCAGGAAGTCGTTCCGAAGAACAAAAAATAGACGAACATCGCCAATTTTTCCAGTCAGGAAAATGGGATATTGAATTGCAACCGGTCAAGTCGCCATATATTCCAAATGATCTTATCTGGTATAATTATGAATCTGCATGGCAAAGAATTGCTCAGTCTGCTTTGAATGGTAATTACAAGAAAGTCACCATTGAGTTGCGCTATCAAGAAGATTTTTCAATTAATTCAAAAAGAATAAAGCAGATTGAAGCAGGACTTGTATTCTTTTCGCAGAAAGAAGGGATAAAGTGGTATTCTGAAACAGAAGAAAAACTACAGCAACGCAAGAAAACTATATGGAAATTTATTGCTGATTTTCCAGTATAACTATTTCGTTTTTTTTAACGTCCAGTTGTGTATAGAGAATCAACTATAGCGATTGGCTGAATGAAAAAACAAGCCAATGACTGAAATTCTTCCTTTAGCAGAAGCATTGCCTCACGCTGATAAATTTCATCTCATACAATTGCTGCTCAATAAAATTGCATGGGAAGAAGGTATTTTTCTGCAAACGCAAAACGAAGTAAAAAGCAGCCAAGGTCAGTGCATGGCAAGAATTCTTCAGCGCATGGCTGATCGAAATGCTTTGTCTGAAATCGCCGATCCAGCAGCCTGGCAAAGAGAAATACGTAAAGATCGCGCTTTGCTTGGAAGGGAATAATTTTGCCATAACAGAGATATTTATATAGCGGCTACGCGCAAATCGGCCATCGGGCCGAATGTGCATCACATATGCAACATATTTAATTTAAACGTTTAAAACGTGTGATAAAAAAGGCTTTTCGGTATCCGTTCGACCCGTACCGATATGCAAGCATTTTTTATCCTTTCAGGAGAAGCATCATGTCCATCCCTCTTCGCAGCAGCGAGACCACCCAAGGCCGGAGAATGGCCGGAGCGCGCGCCCTCTGGCGGGCCAACGGCATGACTGAGGAGCAACTCGGCAAGCCGGTCATCGCGGTGGTCAACTCCTTCACCCAGTTTGTGCCCGGCCACGTGCATCTGCATGAAATCGGCCAGCAGGTCAAGGCGATGATTGAGGAGCAGGGCTGCTTCGCCGCTGAATTCAACACCATCGCCATAGACGACGGCATCGCCATGGGCCATGACGGAATGCTCTACTCGCTGCCCTCGCGCGAGCTGATCGCCGATTCGGTCGAGTACATGTGCAACGCCCACAAAGTGGATGCGATGGTCTGCATCAGCAACTGCGACAAAATTACGCCGGGAATGCTGATGGCCGCGATGCGCCTGAACATTCCAGCGATTTTCGTCTCCGGCGGGCCGATGGAGGCGGGCAGAAAGAAAGGCGGCGAGCGCGGCTACGACCTGATTGACGCGATGGTCATGGCTGGCGACAGCTCGGTTTCTGATGAGGAAGTGGCGGAAGTGGAACGCTGCGCCTGCCCGACCTGCGGCTCCTGCTCCGGCATGTTCACCGCCAACTCGATGAACTGCCTGAACGAGGCGTTGGGACTGGCACTGCCCGGCAATGGCACGGTGGTGGCGACCCATGTCAATCGTCTGGCTTTGTTTGAAAAAGCGGCGCGGCGGATTGTCGAGATGTGCGAGGCGTGGTACGGGCGCGGTGACGCTTCTGTATTGCCACGCTCCATCGCTGCCAAGGCAGCCTTCTGCAACGCGATGGCCCTCGATATTGCGATGGGCGGCTCGACCAACACCGTCCTGCACATTCTCGCCATTGCCCATGAGGCGGGCGTTGACTTCACCATGCAGGATATTGACACGCTTTCCCGCAAGGTGCCGAATCTCTGCAAGGTTTCGCCTTCCTCGCCCTATCATGTCGAGGACGTGAACCGCGCGGGCGGCATCCTCGGCATCATGGGCGAATTGGACCGCATGGGCCTGCTGGACACCTCCGTGCGGCGTGCCGACGGTCTGACCTTGGCTGAAGCCCTTGACCGCTTCGACATCATGCGCCGCAGCGCGGCCTCGGAAGCCTTCCAGCTTTACGCCAGCGCACCCGGCGGTGGCCGCAATCTGGAGATGGGTTCGCAGGGCAGCATGTACGAAGTCTTGGACAATGACCGCGTGCAAGGCTGCATCCGCAACGCGGCCAACTGCTACTCGAAAGACGGCGGGCTGGCCGTGCTCTACGGCAACATCGCTGAAAAAGGCTGCATCGTCAAAACCGCCGGAGTTGATCCGTCCATCCTTCATTTTCAAGGCAAAGCCAAGGTTTTCCATTCCCAGGAGGCGGCCTGCGAGGGCATCCTCGGCGGACAGGTCGCGGCGGGTGACGTGGTCTTTATTCTCTATGAAGGGCCGAAAGGCGGGCCAGGAATGCAGGAGATGCTTTACCCGACTTCCTACCTGAAATCCAAGCAGCTCGGCAAGCTCTGCGCCTTGGTCACGGACGGGCGTTTCTCCGGCGGCACCGCTGGTCTGTCCATCGGCCATGTCTCGCCGGAAGCAGCCAGCGGCGGAGCAATCGCCTTGGTGCGCGAGGGCGACCTGATCGACATCAACATCCCGGAACGCAGCATCAATCTGCACGTGAGCGCGGAGGAGCTGGCCCGCCGCCGCAAGGAGGAGGCGCGGGGCACTGCGGCCTTCACCCCGCAGCGCGAACGCAAGGTGCCAAAGGCCCTTCAGGTGTATGCCCAGTTCGCTGCTTCGGCGGACAAGGGCGCGGTGCGGGTAGTGTAAGTCAGCATGTCAGTGCCCCCCTTCAACATCGTCCTCGTTGAGCCGGAGATTCCGCCCAACACTGGCTCGGTGGCTCGGCTCTGCGGGGCCACCGACTCCATATTGCATCTTGTCCACCCGCTTGGTTTCAGCACTGACGACAAGCACCTGAAGCGGGCCGGTCTGGATTACTGGCCGCAGGTGCAAATCCGCCACTGGCCGGATTGGGAGGCGTTCCGCGCCGCGCAGGACAGGAGCAGGCTCTTTCTCTTCACGACCAAAGTGGAGCGGCCCTACTGGCAGGCAAACTTCACTCCCGGCGATTTCTTCGTTTTTGGCCGGGAAACCAAGGGGCTGCCCGAAGCAAGCCTTGCGCTCCACAGCGACCGCTGCTATACCATCCCGATGAGCAATCCGCAAATCCGCAGCCTTAACTTAGCCATGAGTGCCGGGATAGTGCTGTATGAGGCCTTGCGGCAAGCCAACCTGCAGCACAATTTTTCCTTTTCGTAACAGCAAGAAGCTGGTGCGGAGGCATCTCAACCATCTGTCCTGACAACGTCAGAAGTGCCTCAGGTTCGCTGCCGCACCGTGCTGATCTGCGCCAACACGGTTTCCGGGAACGGCATCAGCCTGCCTTGGCGGTCGGTGCAGGCGTGCTTGGTGAAGCCTTTGACCAAGAGCTGTTCTTTGCCATCAAGCTGGCGGCTGATGCGGTAATGAAAACGGATGGTGTGCCGAGTCAGTTCGGCCAGTGACGTGGCAATGCTGATCAGGTCGTCATAGCGGCCCGACGCTTTGTAGCGGAGATAGCATTCCGTCACTGGCAGGATAAGCCCTTCCTGCTCCATCGCGCTGTAGGGCAGGCCGTGGCTGCGCATCAGCTCCGTCCTGCCCATCTCCATGAAGCGGAGATAGTTGGCATTATAGATCAGACCGCCTGCGTCGGTGTCGCCGTAGATCACCCGGTACTCCATGCGGAAGACCGGCTCGGCCAGCTCCATGCGCAGATCAGCCATGCCGCCGCTCCTGCTCGACAAGCCGGGCGAAGAAGGCCGCGCCGCTGCCCAATTCCTCCGCTGCCGCCTTGATCTTGGCCTCGGTGTAGCTCAGGCCTGACCGCTTGCCCGTGCCCCGCGAGTCATAAATGAAGACCGGCACCGGCCAGTCCTCGTGGGTGCGGCGGGCTATCGGCGTGTAATGATCCATCGCCACCGCGAGACGGTAGGGCTGACCGCGCCGGTCCATTTCCGCCGCTATTGGGGCGACAATCTTGCTGTCGAAATCCTCAATCGCCTGCACCTTGTCTTTGGGCGAACCCTGATGCCCAGCCTCATCCGGGGCCTCGACATGCACCACGGCAAAATCCTGCGTTTCCAAGGCCTTCAGGGCCGCATCCGCCTTGCCTTGGTAATTGGTGTCGAGCCAGCCGGTCGCGCCAGGCACCTTCACCGCCTCCAGCCCAGCGCAGACACCGATGCCCTTGAGCAAGTCCACGGCAGAGATCAGACTGCCAGTCAGGCCCCAGCGCACTTGGAGCATCTCCATCTGCGGCCTGCCGCCTTCGCCCCAAAGCCAGATGCCGTTGGCGGGCTTTTTGCCTGCGGCCATGCGCCGCTGATTGACCGGATGCGCGGCCAGCACCTCGCGTGCGCAGCGGAGCAGCTTGGCCAAATGCGGCACGGCAAGCTGCTGCTGATAGAACTCGGTCACATCTTGATCCATCCAGTCATGCGGCGGCACGGTGCGCAGGCCCTGCGGCGTTGCGCCGTGGTGAATGAGCAGGTGGCGGTAGCTCACGCCGGGATGGAGCTGAAGCCGCTCCGTCCCGCAGGCATCCTGAATGGCGGCAATCAGCTCCGCCGCCTCGGCGGTGCTGATGTGGCCCGCGCTGTAGTCCAGCATGGTCAGGCGGTCGCTGTCCTCATAGCGCACCGTGACCATGTTGCAGCGGAAGGCGGCTCCGTCCGCCGGAATGGCGATGCCCATGCTCGCGGCCTCCAGCGGGGCGCGGCCTGTGTAGCACTTATCCGGCTCGTAGCCGAGCAGGGAAAGGTTGGCCACGTCACTGCCCGGCGGATAGCCCGGCGGCACGGTGCGCACCAGCAGCGGTTCAGCCAAGGCGCAGAGCCGGTCAATGGTCGGCTTATGCGCCGCTTCGAGCGGAGTCTTGTTGCCCAGCGCGGGCACAGGCGTGTCGCCCATGCCGTCGCCGATAAGGATGAGATGTTTCATGGTGTGGTGATGAAAAGATTGCGGAAGCGGTTCGCGCGGCAGCCGCCTCCAGCCCTGAATAAAGGATTTTGGGCGTGTATGTCTGTCGTGCGGCCAACTCAGCCGACAAACAGCTCCTCCAGCGCTGCGGCGGTGAAGACCCTGCTCATCCACCGCCGCAGCCGCTCCGCAGAGGCCGCCCGCACCTGCGCGCAGACCTCCTCCGGCAGCGGCCCGAATCTTTCCTCCAAGAGCAGGAGCAGGCTTTCGGCCATGCCCTCAGCACGTCCTTTCTCTAAGCCCTGAGCCAAGCCCTTCTCCTCGGCGGAGGCTATCTTGCTCTCCACATCCAGCAGGGCGCGCATCCGGGTCTCATAGACCAGCCGCTCCTCCTCATTGAACATCCGGTCTGCCACCTCCACCGCCTTGAGCTTGCCGCTGGCGG
>NZ_JBLWEN010000040.1:0-41018 GCF_048287415.1 Candidatus Electronema sp. JM | reverse complement strand
GGACTTGTCGTAGTCGAGCGAGCTGAAGGTCACGTCGTCGTTCGGGCCGACGCAGAACTTGTTTTTCGGAGCCAGCGCGGCCATGTTGTCATAGACCGCCTTGACCATCGCCGGGCTGAACTCAGCGGAGCCAAGGCCGTAGCGTCCGCCCAGAATCATCGGCATGATCATGGTCGGGTTGGCTTCGGCGGCCTCGCCCACAGCAGCGCGGACATCAAGATACAGCGGCTCGGCAGGCGCGCCCGGCTCTTTGCAGCGGTCCAGCACGGTGATGCGCTCAACGGTCGGCGGCAGGGCATTGACCATCGCCTTGACATCAAAAGGCCGGAACAGGCGGACAACAACCATGCCCACTTTGCGGCCCTCAGCCACGAGGTGATCAATGGTGGCAGCGACGGTCTCCGCGCCGGAACCCATGATCACGATCACATCGGTCGCATCCGGCGCGCCGTGATAATCAAAGAGGCGGTACTTGCGGCCAGTCAGGGCGGCGAATTTGTTCATCGTCTCCTGCACGATGCCCGGCACCGCGTTGTAATACTTGTTGACCGTCTCGCGGCCAGTGAAATATACGTCCGGGTTCTGCGCCGTGCCGGACATGGAAGGCCGGTCAGGAGTCAGAGCGCGCATTCTGTGGGCGGTGATCAGCTTCTCGTCCACCATCGCCAGCATGTCCTCGTTGGTCAGCTGCTCGACCTTCTGGATTTCGTGCGAGGTGCGGAAGCCGTCAAAGAAGTGCATGAAGGGAATGCGCGAAGCCAGCGTGGCCTGAGTGGAGATCAGGGCCAAATCCTGCGCTTCCTGCACGTTCTGCGAGCAGATCATGGCCCAGCCGGTTTGCCGCGCGCTCATCACGTCGCCATGATCGCCGAAGATCGAAAGACCTTGGCAGGCCAGCGAGCGGGCAGTGACATGGAAGACGGTCGGGGTCAGCTCGCCCGCGATTTTGTACATGTTCGGCAGCATCAGCAGCAAGCCCTGCGAAGCAGTAAAGGTGGTGCAGAGTGCGCCTGTTGCCAAGGAGCCATGCAGCGAGCCAGCCACGCCGCCTTCAGACTGCATCTGGGAGATTGCCGGAACAGAACCCCAGATGTTCTTCTGGCCAGCTGAAGCCTTGACATCCGCCTCGGCAGCCATCGGCGAAGACGGGGTGATGGGGTAGATGGTGATGACCTCACTGGTGGCATAGGCGACGTGAGTGCAGGCCTGATTGCCGTCAATGGTGACCATTTTCCGCGACATAAGAAATCTCCCTGAATCCTGAAGTTGACGTATCCTGGCAGGATGCCGTAATATAATAAACTGTTTGAACGCAACGGCTGCGGCGGGACTGATTTGCAGGTTGCGGTATTTGCGTTTTGATGCTACAGAAATAAGGCGTTCCGCGCAGGATGCGGAGCGCGGTGCTGACCGCCAGAAAAGAACAGAAGTCTCTTATTATAGATGATTGCCGCCGTTTGCGCAAGAGAAAGAAAGGGTCTATGCAAAACGAGAAAACATCTGCTTGCGGACAGAGTAAACTGACAACGCGAAATTGGTTGCTGATCGTCGGAGTATTGCTGCTGTCACTCTTTCTTTTCTTATTTTTGAAAATAACAATCGCCTTGGTTAGGGACAAAACTACTCTGGCATATCCCAATAGAATCACGAAAGAAACAGGGTTGACGTTACCGAAGGATGCCACTATATTGGCGACAACTATGAATACGTTGACGATAGCCGACGGACCAAATTATTCATGGTTGTTTGAATGCAAATTAACCGATATTGTTACATGGATTTCAACAACTAATGGCTATACAGCTCCTGAAAATTGGGGTGACACCAGTTTTATTGACCAAAAAGGTAAAACGAGAAAACTTCATAGCGTTTGGAGGTCTGTGCAAAAAATGCCGGACGGCCAATATGAAACAGCATATCTCTTTGTAGATAAAGAAAGAAAAATATCCAGTTTGGATACATTTAGACCTTGAATGCAAAAATACTTATTTATCAATTTCTAATCTCGATATGTAATGAAGAAGAAATATCTATTTTTTTTGTTGTGTCTATGGACAGTCTCAGTTCATGCTGAAGACAGCAAGAATGCCGTTCCTCAAGGCAACTGGATTGCCGACGCGAAAACCGGCTGTAAGGTTTGGAATCCTGCTCCTGCGCAGGATGAGTCCATCAAGTGGTCAGGCGATTGCAAAGACGGCAAAGCGGTTGACAAAGGCTCGCTGGAATGGTACAAGAACGGCGAGCTGCAAAACACCATCACCGGTGTGCTGGAAGATGGCCGCTGCGTTCGGGATTGCTCTGCCAAAAGCAGGGCTGGTGACAGCTACGTCGGCGATATGAAGGACAACATGCCGTATGGTAAAGGCATTATCATCCGCGCTGACGGAAGCAAGTATGAAGGAGAAATGCAGGACGGTGAGCGGCACGGCAAAGGTGTCTTGAAATTCGCCAGCGGAGAAACCTATACCGGCGAATGGCAGCATGGTAAAATGCACGGCAAAGGTGAACTGGCCTCTGCTGACGGCAAACAAAAATACACCGGAGAATTTAAAGACGACATGCCGCATGGCCACGGCATCATGCTGTATGAGGACGGCAGCAAGTATGAAGGCGAGTGGTCAGAAGGCAGGCGGAACGGCAAAGGGAAATACACGACCAAAGACGGCGCGGAACAGGAAGAGACTTGGGAGAATGGGCAAAAGAAATAATGCCGGTTTTTTCATGACTGCGCCATGAAAATCCTTCTTCATGTCTGCTGCGGGCCGTGTTCAGTGTATCCACTTGCCTTTCTTCGTCAGCAGGGACATGACGTGACCGGCTGGTTTTACAATCCAAATATCCATCCTTATAAGGAATTCCGTCGGCGGATTGAAGCACTCGAAGATTTTTCCCGGCAGAAAAATTTTCGAGTGGAAATAGACCGCAGCTACGGCCTGCGAAATTTCCTCCGCCACGTGATTTTTCACGAAGAACGCAAGGAACGCTGCGGCATCTGCTATGACTTGCGCCTGCTGCCGACTGCAATGCGGGCCGCCGAGCAAGGGTTCGATGCCTTCACGACCACCTTGCTGTATTCCAAGTATCAGAACCATGCCGAGCTGCGCCGCAAAGGTGAAGCCTTGGCAGCGCAGTTCGGCAGCGCATTCTTTTATCACGATTTCCGCGAGGGCTGGCAGCAGGGGATTGATGAATCTATCGCCATGCAGCTTTATCGTCAGCCCTACTGCGGCTGCATCTACAGTGAGCAGGAGCGGTATGACAAAACCTTGGGCACCCCGGCGTGAGAAATAAAAAATCCCGCTGGGTTGCGGCAGGCCAGCGGGCAAAGGAGAGAAGGGAGCAAACACCACGTGAGGACAGAGGATGAAGCATGAGGAGGAGCTGACCGGCAAACGGCTGGTGGAAGGTCGTCGCTTGGCGGATGAGGTTCAGCCTGACATCAGCCTGCGCCCGCAGCGTCTGGACGACTGCATCGGCCAGACGCAGGTGCGGAGCAGTTTGCGGGTCTTCATTGAAGCCGCCCGCAAGCGGGGCGAGGCCCTCGACCACGTGCTTTTTCACGGTTTTCCAGGTCTCGGCAAGACCACGCTGGCCTGCGTCATCGCCAACGAGCTGGGCGCGGGCATCAAAACCACCTCAGGCCCTGTAATCGAGCGGGCGGGCGATCTCGCCGCAATTCTCACCAGCCTGCAAGCGGGCGACGTGCTGTTCATTGACGAAATCCACCGCCTCAGCAGCGCGATTGAGGAAATTCTCTATCCGGCGATGGAAGATCGCCAGCTTGATCTTGTCATTGGTCAAGGGCCGGGCGCACGCTCGGTGCGGCTTGATTTGCCGCCTTTCACGCTGGTCGGCGCGACGACACGGGTCGGCCTGCTCACGCCGCCGCTCCGCGACCGCTTCGGCGTGCTCCTCCGCCTTGAGCTGTACTCGCCCGAAGAGCTGGCGGCGGTCGTCAGCCGCTCGGCGCGGCTTTTCGGCATCGCCATCACGCAGGACGGCGCATTGGAGATAGGCCGCCGCTCGCGGGGCACGCCGCGCATCGCCAACCGCCTGCTCCGCCGCGTGCGCGACTGCGCCGAAGTCGAAGGCAAGGTAGTGATTAACGCTGACGCAGCCTGCCGCGCCTTGGACATGCTCTCCGTTGACCGCTTCGGGCTGGACGAGATGGACCGCCGCATCCTCCTCACCTTGATTGACCGCTTCCAGGGCGGCCCGGTCGGCTTGGAAACCTTGGCCACAGCGGTCTGCGAAGAAAAAAACACGTTGGAGGATGTCTGTGAGCCGTTCCTCATCCAGTGCGGCTTCCTCATGCGCACGCCGAGGGGCCGCGTGGCCACCGCAGCGGCATACGAGCATTTTGGCAGGACGCAGCCGGGATGAGCAGAAAAATTGGCAGCTTATTCTCTTGACAGCGGCGGCAAACCGCGCTAAAGCTATCAGAAAAGGCAATTAGAACAAGTACTCTTCACATCTCCCCCCACTTCAGCCGCACAAAAGGTCATCATGCAGGAAATTCACGCTGTCACCGGAGCCTTTGGTTTTTCAGGAAAATATATTACCCAGAGGCTGCTGGCTGAAGGGCATAAGGTAATCACGCTCACCAACTCATTTCAACGAAAAAACAGCTTTGGCGACAAGGTGCGGGCATTTCCCTTTCATTTCGATGCGCCGGAACAGCTGACCGAATCACTCCGGGGCGTGTCTGTGCTCTATATCACCTACTGGGTGCGTTTCAACCATTGCCTGTTCAAGCATGAGGATGCGGTGCAGAACACCCTGGCCCTGTTCAAGGCCGCAAAAGCAGCAGGTGTGCAGCGCGTGGTGTATGTGAGCATCACCAATCCGTCCGAGGATTCGCCACTGGAATACTTCAGCGGCAAGGCCCGTCTTGAGCGCGCATTGATCGAAAGCGGCCTGTCGTATGCTATACTCCGGCCTGCGGTGATTTTTGGCAAGGAGGATATTCTTGTCAACAACATCGCGTGGGCGTTGCGCCATCTGCCAGCATTTCCGGTTTTTGGCGATGGGCGGTATCGGCTGCGGCCCATCTATGTGGATGATCTTGCTGCGCTGGCTGTGCAGCAGGGCAAGGAGCGGGAAAATCGGATTATTGACGCGGTCGGCCCGGAAACCTTCACGTACCGGGAGCTGGCGGAAACCCTTGGCAGAATCGTCGGCAGCCAGCGGCCTGTTGTTGCTGTGCCGCCTGCGCTCGGCCATGCCGTGGGCTGGGCTGTAGGCAAGGTGTTTGGCGATGTGATGATCACGCGGGAGGAAATCAAAGGGTTGATGGACAATTTGCTGGATGTGGATTCACCTGCGGCAGGGCCAACCAAGCTGACCGATTGGGCCGCAGCGAACGCCGCCACATTGGGATTGCGCTACACCAGCGAGCTGGCCCGCAGAACTGACCGTGCAACGGCGTACCAAAGCAACTGAACTGCTCTTCGCCTACGGCACCTTGCAGGACGCAGAGCTGCAACGGATTCTTTTTGGAGCAGCCTGCATCATGCGCCGCGCGGTGCTGCCCGGCTGGACGCTACATGTCGTGCCGGAAGGCTGGCTTTTCATCAAGCCTGATCCGGCGGGAACAGTCTCCGGCAGCCTGCTGGAGCTGGACGCAGCAGCTTTGCAGGCTGCGGATTTGTGGGAAGAAACGCCGACGCTGTATCAGCGGGAAAAAGTCACAGTTCTGCTCGACGGTGATCAGCAGGAGGCGTGGGCGTACACCCGCCGGACAGCGGCTGGCGTTCCGCATTCCGGTAACGCATTGAGCCTGTTTTCGCGCGAGGATTTGCTGGCCATAGTCCGCCGCTCAGTCGTGGCATGAGGATGCGACTGCCAGCAGGGGAATGTTGCTGCCGAACAAGGTATTAGCGGTCTTGGCCAATACAAAAAAGGATGCCAGCGGCAGGATAATGACCTGAATCAAAAAAATGCCAAGATAAAGAAAAGCAAGTTGGAGTAGATTTTCAGTCAGGCTGCCGATATTCTTGCTCACCTCAGTCAAACCCTCGCGGAGTTCAGCAGATTTCTGCTGAAGAAAAGACGCTGTTCCCAGCAGGCCGCCCTCAGGAAATTTGAAATCTTTCAGCTTGTCGAAGCCTGCCGAGCTTGCGCTGAGATTGCTGCCAACCTGCTCAATCCGGTCATTGAAAAAATGCTGATTGACAACGTCATTGACCAAGGATGAGATCGGCAAGCAAAATCTGGCCGCGAAGAGCAGCAGCGCAAAGCGGGTCAGTGTGTTCTGTGCAAGGCGAACGCGTTCGCCGCCGAGCCAGACCAGCAGCGAGAGCAGGATCAGCAGGACGGCCAGCGCGGGCGGCGCGAGCGAGATGCCAATCTCATAGGCTAATTTCTGCACACCCAGCGAAACAACTGCTGTCACCAAGACATCGGAGACTCGCTCCGTAAGGTCATCAATCGGATCAAGGGCCTGTCCGACCGCCAAAGACACCCCCACTCCGGCAGGCTGCAAATGCAGGCTGGACTCCTTGATGATTGAGACTGAAGCGTTGATCACCCGGCAGGTGGCGTAGGACAGCCCGCCTTTGCTGATTGCTGTGCGGAAGTAGGCATCGGCTTGGTCGTCCAGCACCGGCAGCTTTAAGCCGGGGGATAAGAAAAGCAAAACAGCAGCGAAAATTCCGGCGGCGGACAGCAGGACTTTCTGCATCAGTGGGTTCATGCTGCGTTCCTGGGTAATGGTGATTTGCGAGTGATAAAGCGGAACGCACTTGAAAATATTTTTGTCAATTTTGACACTCCCCCTCTGATGCGGGGGAGTGTCGACTCTTTTTTATTAACAGGCTATAGCACAGCAGGGGCGATTCGTAAACCGCCCCCTGTCGCTACAGCATCAGGCCGCTTTCACCCAGGCCGCCTGAAGGCCCTTGTCGCCTTCCTCCAGAGCCAGGCAGACCGCCGCGCCTTCCTCAAGCTCGTTCATGCGCATGTCCTTGAGAGCGTTGGCGTGGAAGAAAACTTCCTGATTATCCAAGGTCATGATGAAGCCGTACTCGTCAAAGACCCGCTGCACCGTGCCCCGCGTGTCGCCGGGCGCGCCGCCCAGAACCTTGACGGTGGCCTCATGCTTGTGGTCGTGCTTTTTCCTGACTATATCTTTGAGCTGCTGATTGAGCACATCAAAGCTCTCCACCAGCAGGGGATGCACTTTCTCGCCCCAGCGCTTGACCACCACAGTGTCGTTGGGCACTGATGCGACCAGACTGACCTCGTAGCCGCCCTCTTTGTAGCCGGGCGTGGCTTCGATGCTGACCCGCAGGTGCAGGACGAAATTCGCGTAGTGCCGGATCAGCTTCTCGCGTTCTTCCTCGATTTTCTCCTGCCAGCCTGCGCGCATGTCAAGATTTCTGGTCTCAACTTTCAGATCCATATTTCCTCCAAGTTCTCAGCGTCAGCGACCCCATGCCGCTGCCTTTGGTTGCGCAGCAGTAGCTGCTGCGGTCTTCTTTCATCTCGCAATCATGGCGGTGTCCTCCTGAATGGTCTTGGCCCGAAGACGGAATCTGCGGAAAGGACGGAACAGGGAAGGATTGCGCGGCGCACGGCGGAAGAGGCCGCCGCCAAGCGGTGAAAATCAATCGTACCATACAGTTATTATAGACATTGAATGCGCGGCAGGCAAGGCCTAAAAAATGACATTCGCTTGACATTGGCGGCAAAATCCATGTACGCTGACCTCAGACTGACTGACAATTGAACTGAGGGGAGGAGAAAATGGAGAGAAAAACCGGAGTGCTGCTGCTGAACATGGGCGGGCCTGAGACGCAGGCCGATGTCCGTCCTTTTTTATACAACCTTTTTTCTGACCGGCAGATCATTCGTCTTGGCCCGGCCTTTCTCCAGCAGCCGCTGGCCGCTCTGATCGCTTGGCGACGTGCGCCAAAAAGCATGGCGAATTATCAGAAAATCGGCGGCGGCTCGCCTATTTCAGCCATCACTGCCAAGCAAGCGGCAGCCTTGGAGCAGGCTTTAGCAGCAGACGGCGCGTTCATTGTCCGGCCTGTGATGCGCTACTGGCATCCTTTCGCCGCCGCCTCGCTGATGGAAATGTCTGCCGCCGGAGTGACGGAGCTGATCGCTTTGCCACTCTATCCACAGTACTGCCGGGCCACCAGCGGCTCCTCCTTTGCCGATCTGCGCGAGCAAAATCAGAAGCTCGGCCTAAATTTGCCGATTAAGGAAATCCGCTCTTGGCCGGACGAGCCGGACTACATCGCCTGCCTGGCCGCCCGCATTCAAGCCGGGCTGGCTAAATTCGATGGGACGGCGCAAGTGGTGTACAGCGCACATAGCCTGCCGCAAAAGTTCATTGACGAGGGCGACCCTTATATGAAGGAAATCCAAAAGACTATCGCCGCAGTGGAGCGGCAGACCGGCCAGCAGGGCAGGCTCTGCTTCCAAAGCCGCAGCGGCCCGGTGCGATGGCTGGAACCGTCCACGCCGGACATGCTCCGCCAGCTCGCCGCCGAGGGCTGCAAAAAGATCCTCATGGTGCCCATCTCCTTTGTCTCCGATCACATTGAGACGCTGTACGAGATTGACATGCTGTATAAAGATATGGCGCAGGGGCTGGGAATGCGGCTGGAATCCACGCCCGGCCTGAACGACGATCCGCAGTTCATCGCCGCCTTGCGAAAGCTGGTCGTAACACCACGCTGACAGCCTTATCTCGCAATTGTCCGCGCTGCGGTGAAGGCCGTAATTTCCGCCGCTCCGGCCTGCCGCAGCACCTCGGCGCATTCACGCAAAGTTGAGCCGGTGGTAAAGACATCATCCATCAGCAGAATGCGCCTGCCGCTGATCTCCTCCGGCTTGCGGACGCAGAAAGCCCCGGCCAGATTGCTGCGCCGTTCCGCGCCGCTCAAGCCAAGCTGCGGGACAGTCGCCCGGTGCCGCTGAAGCAGGTCAACGCGGATTGCATCTTTCCAGCCGGGAAAGCAGGCTTTAGCCAACAAAACAGCTTGATTGAAGCCGCGCCAGCGCAGACGGCTGCGGTGCAGAGGCACAGGGAGAAGCAAGTCCGGCTTCGGCGGCAGGCGTTCTGCTTCAGTCTCGCGGGTCAGCGCGGCGATTGAGGAGAGGCTGGAAAGATCGCCCTGAAATTTAAGCCGCCGTAGCAGGCTGCTGACCGGCTCTTGGTAAATGCAGAGTGAATACGCCGCGAAAGGAAAATCATCCTGCCGGGCGCAGGACGGCAGGATGATTTTGGCGCGGCAGGCAGGACAGAACAGCGGCGGATGATGCGAAACACCCTGCTGCTCGCAGCCCAGACAGCGTGCCGGGAAAAGCAGATTGAGAAAGGATGCGAGCAGAGGGCGCATTGCAGCGTATCCGCGTCAAGTGCCCTTATTTGTTCAATCTGATTGTCCCGCAAAGGCCGCCAGCCGCTGCCGCAGCTCCTCGCAGCCTTGTCTGGTCTGCGAGGAGAAGAGCAGGCGATCCGCCGGGCGGATGCTGAGAGCCACGTCCAAGGCGGCGGCCTGCTTGGCCTGCTGGTTCGCTGAGAGCTTGTCCGCCTTGGTGTAAACGATGAGGAAGGGCTTGCCGTTGTTGTCCAGCCAGTCAATCATCTCGCGGTCAAGCTGCTTCAGCTCGTGGCGCAGGTCAATGATCACCACCACGCAGGCAAGCGCGGTACGGCTGAGAATGTAGCCATTGATCAAGTCCAGCCACGCCTCACGGGTCTGCTGGTTCTTTTTGGCGAAACCGTAGCCGGGCAGGTCAACCAAGTACAGCCCCTCCTCCACTTTAAAGAAGTTGAGACTCTCGGTCTTGCCCGGCTTGGAGCTGGTCTTGACCAAGTTCTTCCGGTTGACCAGCGTGTTGATCAGGCTCGATTTGCCGACGTTGGATCGCCCGGCAAAGGCGATTTCCGGGATGAGCTGCGGCGGCAGCTTGCGCAGGTCATAGACCGAGTCAACAAAGGCGACTTGCGTGAAGTCTATCATATCACTTTGTTGAGCGGATATTCGATGATGCCCGCCGCGCCCAGCTTCTTCAGCCTGGGGATCAGGTCGCGCACCTGATGCTCGGAGATGACCGTCTCGACCGAGAACCACGGCTGCTTGTGCAGGCGGGCGACAGTCGGCGCAGTGACGCTGGGCAGAATCGCCAGCACCGCGTCAAAGGCTTCCTCCGGCACGTTCATTTTTAGGCCGACGATCTTGTCCGCCCGCAGCGAGCCTTGCAGGAGCATGGCAATGTGCTCAATCTTCTCCTTCTTCCACGGATCAGACAATGCTTTTTTGCCCGCGATGAGCTGGGTGTTCGACTGCATCAGCTCGTGGATCACCCGCAGGCCGTGCGCCCGGATAGTCGCTTCGGTTTCAGTCACTTCGACTATCGCGTCCGCCAGACCGGAGACCGCCTTGGCCTCCGTTGCTCCCCAGGAAAAGGCGATGTCCACCTTCAGGCCGCGCCCCTCGAAAAAGCTGCGGGTGACATTGACCAATTCAGTGGCGATTTTCTTGCCATCGAGCTGCTCCACCGTGGTGACCGGCGAATCGCCCGGCACAGCGATGACCCAGCGGGTGGGCTTGCGGCTGACCTTGGAATAAATCAAATCTTCAATCACTTCCACGTCGGAGCCGTTCTCCAGCGTCCAGTCCTTGCCGGTGATGCCCGCGTCCAGCATTCCGTCCTCGACGTAGCGCGACATCTCCTGCGGACGGCAGATGTAGATGGACAGCTCCGGGTCGTCCACTTCCGGGAAATAGTTGCGGGAAGTCATGCTGATCTTCCAGCCCGCTTTCTTAAACAGCTCGACGGTCGCCTGCTCAAGGCTGCCCTTGGGAAGACCGATTTTCAGTACCCTCATGATATGCCTCAAAATATATCTCGCAGGGGCGAAAAATTTTTCGTCCCTGCATGAAATGATTAACCGTACACCTTGGCCGGATCAAAAACCGGCTCGCCTTGCACTTCCAGCTCGTCGCCCTGCACCCGGCGGTAAAAACAGCTTTTATGGCCGGTGTGGCAGGCCGCGCCGCCGAGCTGTTCGACCTTGAACACCACGGTGTCCAAGTCGCAGTCCACCAGAATTTCCTTCACCATTTGCACATGGCCGGAGGATTCACCCTTGAGCCAGAGCTTGTTGCGAGAACGGCTCCAGTAATGCGCCTTGCCGGTCTCGATGGTTTTCCGCCACGATTCCTCGTTGATATAGGCCAGCATCAGCACTTCGCCGGTGGCTGCGTCCTGCGCAATGGCGGGGAGCAGGCCGTCTGTTCCTTTGGTGAAATTAAGCATAGTGTTGATGAAGCATCTTGCCCTAGGAGTATTTTTTCATACAAGTTAGTGTCACTAATTATCAGCAGGAAGAAATTTAAAAAATCTACGTCCAAAATTAGACTATCCACTAACATTCTTCTTTCACATTGACAGTCACTCGTCATATAATTTGTATACTTTTATTCCGTATTCCTGTATATACTTAATTTGGTTGAATATTTCATCTTCAAATGCGTTTGAAGAGATAATTATAGAATCAATCTGTTTAGATAGAAGTTCTGGCTTGCTGAATTCAGTTATATTGATGCCGGAAATTTCCCCCCCGTGCTTTTTAGGGTCATTATCGAAAATACATAACACATCTTCTTTTGTCAGATTAACTATCGAGAGCAGTTGCGAAGTATGTATGCCAGCTCCCCATATGGCTAGTTTGCTTTTAAGAGAATTTTTCTTAATATAATTTATTTTCGATATAATTTTGCTTGATACTTGAAATTTATTTTTTTTATATTCTTCAATCACCTTGCAAACAACCTCGTAATCATTACGAGCAATTGTTTTTTTATCTTGTGACTTCCTGCATATTGCCGATATAACCGGATAATATGGTTCTATATTTTTAGAATTATCAAACAGTTCTACCTCGACACTGAATCCAACTCGCTCCATCAATAATGATAATGTGGATGGGGTGAAATAATTCAAATGTTCAAAGGAAAAATACACTATAGGAACAAAAGGACGCAGCAAATTAGGCACTTCTATATAGATCAAGCCGCCGCTGGCAAGATTTTTTTCAATATCAATCAATATTGATTCTGGCGACAAGAGATGCTCTAATACATGCGAGAGAATAATCACATCAAAAGGCCCCTTCTCAGCTATTAACTGATTATCAAACATTCCGTTAATAACCTCTATGTTATATAATCTGCGGGCGATATTTGCAGCGATTTCGCTCGGATCTATCCCCAGCACAGTCCATCCTTCAGACTTAAAAACAGACAATCCAGTGGCAGTTGCACAGCCTACATCCAAGACCTTTCCACTGTATTTTTCAGGAAAACAGTTAGATATCAACTTATAAGTTCTTTGCCATCTGTTCAATGATTCTACTGATGCCCTGCCTTGCCTCTGATGATTCTCATAGTTCGAAAACAAGCTGTAATGTTTTGTCAACTCATCATCTGCTGGAGAAGGATTGCTATATACAAATCCACATTTTTTACAAACCACAATCGTCTGAAAATAAGCAGCACCATCCAAAGCTGCAATGGATTCATGTTTCTGATGATATATTTTTACAGATTCAATAGAGTTGCACACAGAGCAATCTCGATTCGTCAGTTCCATTTTGTTTTTTCGTTGTGTTAATTGTCTTGCGACAATATGCATGAATGTTACGGATATGATGCAACAACAAAAATTGTGCTGGATAAAAACAACCCAGCCTATGACTTATCTTAGTTGCATCGATAGACCTGCTTACTACGGTAAAACATTACCTTATCCTGCTTGACGGAATCAGCAGTCATTCATTTTCTTCATACCAGCACAAACTTCGTATTCAGCTCAACCGTGCTGAAGTAGAAATAAAATCCTCCATACTTCCGCGAAGTCCGTTCGCTTGCAGGAACCATGCGTTTTTCAACAGCCTTGTACACCACCGCCTTCGCATACGCCCCAATCGGCTTTGCCTCAGCAGGCTCAATGTGCACAAACACCCGCTCGCCCTGCATGAGCATTCCCTTGCCGCCGCCGGTGAACGGCGCAGCCCATGCGGTCATGAACTCCACTTCCATATCCTGAAGGACTTCATACACATCGCCTTTCTGCGGAAACCGCATTGCCGCCGGAATCAGACTACGTTCGTAGTCACGCGCCCAGTCCAGCTCCGGCTGCCCGACCGAGTTCCGCTTTCCGGCCCGCATCTCGTCCAGCAAATCGGCATAGGTGAAATGCCAATCGGCTGGACGCGGAGGCCGCTTCGCTGACGGCGCAGCCCGCTGCTTGGTTGTGCGGCCAAAGAGCTTGTCAAGAAAACACATAAACCACTCAGGCAATTTTCTGCGCTGGCAGCAAGCGGGTTTTCCCTTCAGGGTTATATTTTCAACCCAAGAATTCCAATCACACCAACCACAATTAGATAAATCGCCACAATGTAATTCAGCAGCTTTGGCGTGATTAAAATAGCTGTTCCCGCAATAATGGCTAGCAGGTATTCAACAGTGAAATGCAGATGAAGATTCATAGCTTTTCCTCCTGAGTAAAAGTTTCGTTCTTCTTTTCAGCCTGAGCCGCTTCTGTCATGCTTCCTCTGTTCTCCCGCTCCATGAACTGAATCATGCAGGATTTCCGGTATTGGCAGTAATCGCCCGGATGCCTGCACGCCGCCGCAGCGGAGTTCATCTTCTCGCCGTATTTGGCGCATTCCAGTTCCATGATTTTCTGAACAGAGAACGTAACTTTTATGCCCTCAGGCGGGCTTTGTCAAGCATCTATTTTGCGGCCAGCCTTGCCAGACGGCGAAGATTCTTTTATATATGAGGAGGCAGCCGCGCCGACCAATTTCAGCCAAGGAACCGAGATGCCCCCTGTCTCCCTAACCGACA
Organism: Candidatus Electronema sp. JM; assembly: GCF_048287415.1. Taxonomy (NCBI): domain Bacteria; kingdom Pseudomonadati; phylum Thermodesulfobacteriota; class Desulfobulbia; order Desulfobulbales; family Desulfobulbaceae; genus Candidatus Electronema; species Candidatus Electronema sp. JM. The sequence goes on along the minus strand of NZ_JBLWEN010000040.1, from coordinate 27,144 downwards.
CCGTCACCATAACCTACACCGCCGCGCTGGAAAACGGCGAAGTGATTGAAGCAACCGACAAGCCGCTGACGCTGTCCATCGGCAGCGCGACGATCTGCCAAGCCGTGGAGGCCTGCCTGTTCGGCATGGAGGCGGGCCAGACCAGAGTGATCCGTGTGCAGCCGGAAGACGCTTACGGCCTGCGCCAGCCGGAGCTGGTGCAGCAGATTCCGCTGACGGTTTTCAAGGGCCGGATTGATCCCAAACCCGGCATGATTCTTTCGCTCAACGTGCAGCGCGAGGGCCGTGCCTGCCCAGTGCCCGCGACCGTCACCGCTGTCGCTGACGGCATGGTCACGGTGGACTACAACCATCCGTTGGCCGGAAAGGTGATTGTTTACACAGTCAATTTAATCGGCATTGCCACATGAGCTGGTGTCGGAAATTCCGCCTCGCGCTCGTCTGTGAAATAGCAGAAGCGATCCCAAATAAACTCCCGGCCTGAGACCGGACAGCGCAGCGTCACTTTGCGTTCGTCAATGCCGATGACCAGCCAGTCGCCCCGGCGCGGCCCATCCTCAATATGAATTTTCTGGCCCGGCGCAAAGGGATAAGGCCGGAAAAAAATCACCTGCTCGCTCATGGAGGCCCTCCTCGTGAATTTCGCTGATCAGCTCCCTACTGAACCGGAAGCGACGCAGTCTGTCAAGCTCTTTCAGCAGCTTGAAGGCATCGTCGAACTCCTGCGCTCGGAGCGTGGCTGCCCGTGGGATCAGCAGCAGACTGCGGCGGGCCTGAAAAAATACCTGCTCGAAGAGGCGGCGGAGCTGGCCGAGGCGATTGAGAGCGGCGACAGCCAACAGATCGCCGAGGAGGCGGGCGACCTCTATTTCGTCCTTGCCCTGCTTCTGCGGATCTGCGCGGAGCAAGGCCGCTGCTCGTCCGCTGATGCCCTCAGCTCCATCTGCGTAAAAATGCGGCGGCGGCATCCGCACGTTTTTGCCGCTGACGGCAGGCCCATGCCTTCGGACGAGCAGCTTCGGGAGCAGTGGGAGCGGATCAAGGCTGAGGAAAAAAGCCGATGAACACGCAAGACAGGCCAGTTTCTGCCGATCTGCGCAGCCTCATTCTTCTGCTCTTCGCCGCCGCAGTTCTTGGCGCAGGCTGGCTCAGTTCCGCGCCGGACAGGCAGGCCAGCTCGTATTTCTGGGCAAATGGCAAGCTGATCCGCAGTCAAGACGGCAAATTAGGGCAAGGCATCCACCTTGCTGACGAGATGGCCTGCGCCGACATTCCGCCGGAACTGGCCGCTTTCTTCCATCTGCCGCTGCCGGTGAACCGGGCTGATCAGGCCGCACTGATGCGCCTGCCGGGCATTGGCCCAAAATTGGCGGAAAGCATCATCACATACCGAGCAGAGCACGGCGGCATCACCGGGCCCGATGATTTGATCAAAGTCAAGGGCATCGGCCCGAAACGGCTTGTCAATCTGACTCCGCTCCTCTGCTTTGATGCAAACCGTTGATTGCCCTGTCATCGTGCTGGTCGGCCCGACCGCTGTCGGCAAAACCGAGCTGTCCTTCCGGCTGGCCGAGCGGTTTAGCTGCGAAATCATCAGCATGGATTCCATGCAGGTCTATCGCGGCATGGACATCGGCACAGCCAAGCCCAGCCGTGAGGAGCAGGCGCGAATTCCTCACCATCTCATTGACATCATTGCCCCGGACGAGCAGTACGACGCAGCCCGCTTTGTCCGTGATGCCTTTGCGGCATTGGAAAAAATCGCCGCCCGCAGCAAGACCGCGCTGCTCACCGGCGGCACCGGATTATATTTGAAAGCCTTGTTTGAGGGGCTGTTTGATGCCCTGCCTGCTGACAAGGCTGTCCGCGAACGGCTGCAAGCACGGCTCGCGGAAGAGGGCAGGGCGGCCCTTCATACCGAGCTGTGCCGCGTTGATCCGGTCGCCGGGGCGCGGATTCATCCCAACGACACGCAGCGGCTTCTGCGCGGGCTGGAGATTTTTCATGCTTCCGGCAGGACGTGGACTGAGCTGATTGCGGAGCAGCAGCGGGCAGGGCAGGGCAGGGCGGTGTTCAGCCGGGTCTATCAGGCGGGCCTGCGCTGCGGCAAAGAGGAGCTGCGCGAGCGGATTGCCCGGCGTTCGCTGGCGATGCTGGACGGCGGCCTGATTGAGGAAGTGGAACGGCTGCGGCAGGCGGGTTACGGGCCGGAGCTGCCCTCAATGCAGGCCATCGGCTACCGGCACGTCAACAGGTTTCTCGACGGCGAATGGAGCAGGACAGAGCTGACCGAGCAGCTCATTCTCGACACTCGCCGTTACGCCAAGCGGCAGATGACGTGGTTTTCCGCCAACAAGGACTTGCACTGGTTTGAGCGGGAGGACTATGCTGCGCTGGCGGAGGAGCTTTCTGAACGATTTGGTTTGTAAATATTTTCTGTGAATTCAAGTTCCAAGTCCGCGCCGCCAAGCCTGATATGACTGCGCCGCAGTCGCGCAATTTTTCCTCCGCACTCCTCGTGCTTGGCCGTGAGAATCGAGCCATCATGCTGCCGCAACTGCGTACTCCCTACTTTTTTCGTTGAACAAGCTGACACTATAGTTTACATTGTGAATCAAGCATCATCTTTTGCATGAAAACCTCACCAGCCGCCCTGCGCAGACAACAGACCGACATGGAGGAACAAGAGCAGAACCTTCCCCGCCGGGAGCGGGAAAAGCTCAGGCAGCGCGAAGACATGCTTGCCGCCGCGCTGGCTCTTTTCTCGGACAAGGGCTATCACAACGTCTCCATGCAGGAGATTGCCGAAAAAGCCGAGTTCGCTGTCGGCACCCTGTACAAATTCTTCAAAAACAAGGAAGACCTCTACAAGGCGCTGATCTCGGAGCAGGCAGACCGATTTCACGAGGCGCTGACGCAGGCCCTCCTGCTGGAGGGCGACGAGATTGCCCGGCTGCGCCGCTACGTGCAGGCCAAGGGCCGGGTCTTCATGGACAATGCCGCCTGCGTCCGCTTGTATTTTGCCGAGAACCGAGGCGCGAGTTTTAACATCAAAGCAGGATTAGACAAAGAAATACGGGAACGCTGCGACCACGTATTGCACCGTCTCGCTGCGGTCTTTGCTGCTGGGATGGAGAAGCAACGTTTCCGGCAGACCGCCGAGCCATACCATTTAGCGTTGGCTTTGGACAGTCTCTGCAACGCCTTCCTCTTTCACTGGCTTGAGGGGCGGCAGTCATATCCTGAATCACCGGACATCATTCTTAATATTTTTTTCCACGGGCTGATGGAATAAGACAACAATAAAATCGGAGACACCATGAAGATGATATATCAACGAAGCCTCCTGCTTGTCCTGCTCTCCGGCAGCCTGCTGACCGCTGGCTGCAAAGAGAGTGTTCAATCTTTGGCCGCACTGCTTGGCAAAGGCGGCGGCCCGCAGCAGCAAGGTCAGCCCGGCCCAGGGCCGCAGGGCAAGCCGGGGGGGGCGCCCATGCCTTCGGTGTCCTTTGTCGTTGTGCAGCCGCAGCGGGTGGAGCTGACCGCCGAGCTGCCGGGCCGCACCGCTGCCTATCGGGCGGCGGAAATCCGGCCTCAGGTCAGTGGCATTATTCAGAAGCGGCTCTTCACTGAAGGCGCGGACGTGAAGGCGGGCGATGCTCTGTACCAAATTGAACCTGCGCCGTTTCAGGCTGCGCTCGACAACGCCGAGGCCAGCCTGCTCGCTTCGCGCAAGGCTGCCGAGCGGGCGCAGGCTGCGCTGCGGGCGGGCCAGGCGGATTTGGTGCGCCTGCGGGCCACCTTGAGCCTTGCCCGCAGCAACAGTCAGCGGGCCGATGAGCTGTTCAAGAGCAAGGTGAATTCGGCGGTGCAGCGCGATCAGGCCGCCACAGAAGTGGCTGTTGCCGAAGCCTCTCTGGCAGCCGCCGAAGCGCAGGTCGAGAGCAGCAAAAGTGCAATCGCTGCTGCGGAAGCCTCAGTGCAGCAGGCCGAGGCAGCAGTGAAAACCGCCCGCATCAACCTCAGCTACACCAAGGTCACGGCGCCGATTTCTGGCCGCACAGGCATTTCTAACGTCACCGAAGGCGCGGTGGTGACAGCCTATCAGGCCGCGCCCCTGACCACAGTGCAGCAGCTTGATCCAATTTACGCCGACATGCCGCAGTCAGCGGCCAAGCTGCTCCAGCTCAACGGCGGTGGCCAAGCGGCGAAAGGGCAGCGCAAGGTCCGTTTGCTGCTGGAGAACGGAGCGGCCTATCCCCTTGACGGCACGCTGCAATTCAGCGATGTGACCGTGGAGCAGAGCACCGGCTCGGTGACGCTGCGGGCGGTGTTCCCGAACCCGGACGGCCTGCTGCTGCCGGGCATGTTCGTCCGCACTGTGATTCAGGAAGGCGTGCGCGAGCAGGGCCTGCTTGTGCCGCAGCAAGGCGTATCGCGCAACGGCAAGGGCCAGCCCTTTGCGCTGGTTGTTGGGGCAGAGAACAAGGCGGAAATGCGGATGCTGACGGTTGACCGGGCGGTGGAGGACAAATGGTTGGTCTCCAAGGGCCTTGCTCCCGGCGACAAGGTGATCGTCGAAGGCCTGATCATGCTCCGGCCCGGCGCGGAGGTGAAGGCCGTGCCGTTCGGGGAAAAGCCGCAGGGTGGCGGGGCGGCGGCGGAGAAGAAGGAAGCTGGGAAATAACCACCGGGCAATGGTTGCGGCACGAAAACAGGAGATGAAATGGGAACAATAGCCTTTGAAGCGATTGCTATGAACGGCGCAATAGCCATTCCTGAGCAATACCGCCCTCTTTTTGCTGAAACCGTTCGGGTGCTTGTTCATGTCGAGCCGCTGCATGTTTCTGAAAGGCGGAACACCTTGTTCAAGGCGATGAATATCCGCACGAAAGGATTCAAATTTGACCGAGAAGAGGCGAATGAACGGCAAGGTCTTCTTTGACACGAATATTCTCCTCTATCTGTATTCAGCTGATGAGCCGGAAAAACAATCCATCAGCCTTCATGCTGTTCATGACTGTATCTGTCCAACGGTGAGCACACAGACGTTGAATGAGCTTGCCAACACGCTCTTCCGCAAAATGAAGGTGCAATGGTAGTCATTGATATGGTGTTGGCGGAGATTGAGCAGGCTTTCCGCGTCGAGCCAGTGACTGTTCCGGTGATCAGGAAGGCGTGCGCCATTGCGGAACGCTATCGGTATTCCTATTACGACAGCGCGGTGCTTGCCTCAGCACTTTCCTGCGGCTGCGCCCTGCTCTTCAGCGAAGATATGCAGCCCGGCCAGCTGATAGAAGAGCAGTTGCGGATTGTGAATCCTTTTCTTAATTGAGAAAGCGAGGTCGTTTCGTATTGCGCCGGAGACGCTTTGGGAGTGTTCGAGGACAGTTTAATTTCAACCAACAATATTCATTTAATATTTAAGATGAGAACATGCCATGATTGCGGAAAAGTTCTTCCTAAAAACGAGGAAGGAGAAATACCGCCTTGCCCTGAGTGTGGCTCAATAGTATACGATATTGGTATTTCCATAGAGGAAGGATTAAATATATCGGACCAATTAGAAATTCCTTCGATATTGCTTCAATCTGTTATCATACCTCTTGCTAAGACTACCGAAGGAGAAATAATCAAGGCTGCTTTGGTGCCGTGGCTGGAGATCATAAAGCTGATTGAACGCGATCCAAATGCAATTTTTCAGATAGACCCAAGAAGATGGGAAGAAATAATTGCCGCAGCCTACGAGCAGGCAGGATTCGATGAAGTTACCTTGACACATCGCAGCGGAGATTACGGGCGAGACGTAATCGCTGTCAAGAAAGGGTTGGGCGAAGTTCGTGTTATTGATCAAGTGAAGGCCTATAAACACGGTCATCTTGTTACAGCTAATGATGTTCGGGCGTTGATGGGTGTTTTGCAGACAGATGGAGCATCAAAAGGATTCTTGACTACCACTTCTGATTTTGCTCCAAGAATAAAAGATGATCCTCTTATCACTCCATTGATTCCTCAACGTTTAGGACTGATAAACGGAGAACAATTAATCACACGATTGCAAGAGATAGCGAACAAAAAATAGTTTTAACGCATTGAGAACTAGATGAAACCCGTAGGGGCGGTTCGCGAACCGCCCCAAATGGCTGCTGAACAGACCTGCGGGGCCGTTCTTCAGCGGCCCTGAACATCGGCTGAACCGCTCTTGGCTGCCGTTTTTCGCCTCTGGCGGGCGGAAGAACGGCGCATTGGCACGTAGGGACAGGCCCCTGTGCCTGCCCAAAGACCGACGAGGGCGAACACAGGGGTTCGCCCTTACATATTTAGCATAAAACCGCCGTCCGAATCACCACCAGCACCCAAAGGGGGAGTCTGATGCTCTCAAAATTCTTTCTCGACCGACCTGTTTTTGCCTGGGTCATCGCCATCATCATCATGACCGTGGGCCTGCTGGCGATCTACAAGATGCCAGTGTCTCAGTACCCGCCCATCGCGCCGCCCGCCATCGCCATTGACTCCTATTTTCCGGGCGCGTCGGCGGAAACGGTGGAAAACACGGTGACGCAGATCATTGAGCAGAAGATCACCGGCCTGGATGACATGCTCTACATCTCCGGCACCAGCTCCTCGTCCGGCTCGTCGCGGGTGGAGCTGACCTTTGCGCCAGGCACTGACCCGGATTTGGCCTGGGCCAAGGTGCAGAACAAGCTCCAGCTGGCCCTCGCCAGCCTGCCGGACGTGGTGCAGCGCTCCGGCGTGCGGGTGAACAAATCCACCCGCAACTACCTGCTCATCGTCGGGCTGATCTCCGAAGACGGCAGCATGGACGGCAACGATTTGCAGGACTACGCCCAGTCCAATTTGGAGAAAATCCTCTCGCGGGTGCCGGGCGTGGGCGAGGTGGAGCCGTTCGGCGCCCAGTATTCGATGAAAATCTGGGTCAACCCGGACAAGCTGACCAGCTACAATCTGACCGTTGACGACGTGAGCGCGGCCCTGCGCACCTACAACGTGGAAATCTCCGCCGGACAGCTTGGCGGCGCACCGGCCATGCCGGGCCAGCGGCTGAATGCGCCGATAGTCGTCCAGCACCTGCTGCAAACGCCGGAAGAATTCGCCAATATCCCGGTGCGGATCAATCCTGACGGCTCTTCGGTGCGCATCAGGGACATTGGCCGCACTGAATTGGCCAGCGAGCGCAGTGACTCCATTGTCAAGAGCAGCGGCAGGCCCGCAGCGGCGATGGCGGTGCGTCAGGCAGCCGGTGCCAACGCCTTGGCGACCGCCGACGCGGTGAAAAAGAAGCTCGAAGAGATGAGCAAGTTCTTTCCGCCGGGCGTGAAGGTGATTTATCCATACGACACCACGCCCTTCACCAAGGTTTCGATCCATGAAGTAGTGAAGACCCTCTTCGAGGCAGTCTTTCTCGTCTTCATCATCATGTACGTCTTCATGGGCAACATCCGCGCCACCATCATCCCGACCATCGCGGTGCCTGTGGTGCTGCTCGGCACCTTTGCCGTGCTTGGTTTTGCTGGCTATTCGGTCAACATGCTGACCATGTTCGCGATGGTGCTCGCCATCGGCCTGCTGGTGGACGACGCAATCGTGGTGGTGGAGAACGTCGAGCGCATCATGAGCGAGGAAGGTCTGTCGCCGAAGGCCGCCACGGCCAAATCTATGGACGAGATCACCAGTGCCCTGATCGGCATTGGTCTGGTGCTCTCCGCCGTGTTTGGGCCGATGGCCTTTTTCCCTGGCTCGACCGGCGTGCTCTACCGCCAGTTCTCTGTCACCCTGATTTCGGCCATGCTCCTCTCCGTGGTCGTGGCGTTGATCCTCACCCCGGTGCTCTGCGCCTCCTTCCTCAAGCCGGTCAAGGCTGGGCATTCGCCCTCGGAGAGCGCAATTTTTTTCATGCGCCCCTTCTTCGCGCTGTTCGAGTTATGTTTCGGCTCAATCCGCAGCCTCTACGTGCGCTTCGTCGCCTTCTCGCTGCGGGTGAAGGTCATTTTTTTGGTGCTCTACGTCGTGATCGTGGCGGCGGTGTTCATTCTCCTTCAGCGGATGCCCACCTCGTACATCCCGGACGAAGACCAAGGCATCCTCTTGGTGCAGGTGCGGCTGCCCGCCGGTTCCACCTTGGAGCAGACCGAAGCCGTGATCGGCAAGGTGCGCAAGCACTTTCTGGAGAATGAAAAAGAGGCGGTGGAGAATGTCATGACCGCTGCGGGCCGCAACTTTGGCGGTCAAGGCCAGAACATGGCGATGAGCTTTGTCAAACTCAAGCCGTGGGAGCAGCGGCAGCGGCCTGATTTGAAAGTCAAGGCCGTGGCGGGCCGGGCAATGGGCGTTTTCTCCCAGATTAAGGAAGGGCAGGTTATCGCCTTTCCGCCGCCGCCGGTGATGGAGCTGGGCATGGCCACCGGCTTTGATTTTCAGCTCCAAGACCGGGAAGGTCTGGGCCACGAAGCGCTGACTGCGGCCCGCAACCAGCTCCTTGGCATGGCCATGCAGGAACCCCGTTTAATGGCGGTGCGGCCCAATGGCATGGACGACACGCCCGAATATAGGGTGGATGTGGACTGGGACAAGGCGGGCGCGCTCGGTGTGCCGCTCAATTCCATCCACAGCACGCTGGCCACGGCCTTTGGCAGCTCCTATGTCAACGATTTCATCCAAGCGGGCCGCGTCAAGAAGGTCTATGTCCAGGCTGATGCGCCCTACCGCAGCCTGCCGCAGGATTTAGACCGGCTCTATGTGCGCAACACAGCAGGCAAGATGGTGCCCTTCGCCTCCTTCGCCTCTGCCCGCTGGAGTCTTGGCTCGCCCAAGCTCGAACGCTTCAACGCCTTCCCAGCCATGAACATCCAAGGCCAGCCTGCGCCGGGCCACAGCACCGGCGAAGCGATGGCGATCATGGAACAGCTCGTCTCCAAGCTGCCCAAAGGCATCAGCTTTGACTGGAGCGGCCTGTCGTATCAGGAAAAAATGGCGACCAAGCAGGGGCCGCTGCTGTACGCCTTCTCTATTTTTGTTATTTTCCTCTGCGTGGCGGCCCTGTACGAAAGCTGGACGATTCCCTTCGCCAACCTGCTGATGCTGCCGCTCGGCGTGTTCGGTGCGATTGTCGCCAGCTTCCTGCGCGGGATGCCCAACGACGTGTATTTCCAGATCGGCTTCCTGACCACGATGGGCCTTTCAACCAAGAACGCCATCCTGATCATTCAATTCATTCAGGAGCGGATGGAGAAAGGCCAGCCGCTGCTTGCCGCCACACTTGATGCGGTCAAAACCCGCTTCCGCCCGGTCATGATGACCTCGTTGGCCTTCTTCTTCGGCGTGCTGCCGCTGGCGATTGCCTTCGGCGCAGGCGCAGGCGCAATGAATGCCCTCGGCACAGCAGTCTGCGGCGGCATGTTGTCCGCCACCTTCATTGACCTGGTGTTTATTCCGCTCTTCTTCGTGCTGGTGTCGGAGTGGTTCGGAGAGAGGCGGGCGCGGTGATTATCAAGTCCCTGCCGCATGGCTGCCAACCGTGCGGCAGGGAAATTTTCACCAATGCGGCTGATTGCCGATGCGGTAATTGACCACTTCCAACGTGTCGCTGATCACGACAAAGGCACTGGGATCAATGCTGCGAACCAGCCGTTTGAGCTGGCCGATTTCAGTAAAAGCGATGACGGCATACAGAATATGCTCCTCATTGCGCATGTAGCCGCCTTCTCCCTTGATGATGGTCACGCCGCGCCGGATATCCTTCAATATTTCGTGCGATATCTCTTCCCATTTGGAGGAGATGATGAAGACAGACTTTCGTTGGCTGAGTCCAGTCACAACAATATTGACCACTTTTGAAGTAACATAGACCACAATCATCGTATGCAGGACGGCTTCTATCGAATAATAGACCGAGATGATCAGCAGGACGATGACGTTCACCGTCAGGATCGTAGTGCCGATATTGATCGAGAAGCGTTTCAGCAGCATGACCGAAAGAATATCTGTGCCGCCCTGTGAGCCGGATGTTCGCAGGCAGAGTCCTGCGCCGCCGCCAAGAATCAGACCAGCAAGCAGGGCATTCAGGGTTTGATCATGCAGATTGAAGTGGATGAAGTTGACAAAGAGCAAGGCCAGCGTCAGCGTCGTGGTGCCGATGACGCTGAAAAAGAAAAATCTCCGTCCAACCACCATCCACGCTAAAACAAAGAGCGGCACATTGAGCAGCAGATAGGCCAGGCCAACATCAATCCCAGTCATTTTATGCAGGATCAGCGAAATGCCGGTGATGCCTCCAGTGGCGAAGTTATTGGGAATGAGGATGCCATTGGTGGCGGTGGCGCAAAGGCTGCTGCCAATGCAGAGCAGAATAATGTCAGTGACAACCTGCCGGGGAGATTCAAACAGTCGCTTGGGCTTGCTGTTCATAAGACGATGAGATGGCGGTGGCGGGAAGCATGATGGGGCGGTCGACAGCGACCGCCCATTTTTTTGCCCGTTCACCGTTCAAAAATAGTTGCCAGTCCGCCCAGCACCGAGCCTTCATCGCCGCCTTTGCCGCCAGCCTGCGGGGCTGCGGCCCAGATGCGCCCGGCAAGGCGTGAGAAGGGCAGCGATTGCAGCCAGACATGACCTGGCCCGCGCAGCGTGGCGAAGAAAAAGCCCTCACCGCCGAAGACTGCGGATTTAACATTGCCGACGAACTCGATGTCGTACTGCACGGTCTGGGTGAGGGCGACGAGGCAGCCGGTGTCCACGCGCAAGGTCTGGCCTGCCTCAAGCTGCTTCTCGACGATAGTGCCGCCCGCATGGACAAAGCAGAGACCGTCGCCGTCCAACCGCTGCATGATGAAGCCCTCACCGCCGAACAACGCCACACCGATTTTTTTCTGAAAGGCGATGCCGACGGAAACGCCCTTGGCGGCGCAGAGAAAGGCATCCTTCTGGCAGATGATCCGGCCATTGTATTGTTTCAAATCAAGCGGAATGATCTTGCCTGGATAGGGCGCGGCAAAGGCGGCCCGGCCTTTGCCAGAGCCAGCGTGGGTGAAGACAGTCATGAACAGGCTTTCGCCGGTGAGCATCCGTTTGCCTGCGCCGAGCATCTTGTCAAAAAAACCGCCAGACTGCGAGCTGGCCGAGCCGTCGCCGAAGATGGTGTCCATGCGGATGCCGTCGGTCATGTGCATCATGCTGCCCGCTTCAGCAATCACGCTTTCGTTCGGATCCAGCTCAATCTCGACAAACTGCATTTCATGGCCGAAGATTTCATAATCAATCTCGTGCGCATGAGTGCCGGACATCGGCGGCGGCGCGGAGCTGACTGCTCCTGCGCCCGGATCAGCCAACTCCGGCACCTGCTCAATCGGCAGCCAGCCGCTGAAACCCTCGCGCCAGACCAAGGTCGAGCGGCTGTATTGTCCTGAACGCAGCCCGGCTATGAGCTGCTGCTGCGAGAAAGGGCCGACGGTTTGGCCGTTGACGGCGACATGCCAGCTATACATGAATGCACCTCCTGAAAATGGACGAACATGCCGCGCAGAACATTGCCGATTTCCTTGCAGCGGCGCGGCCCTCCGCTGGTCAGCGTGATTTCACTATACAGCATCACCCCGGTTGGAATGCAAGTTTTTTCCCGAACGAGATGAGGCCGGAGCTGTTCATCTTTTCAAGAAAATTGAATTTTCCGCAGAAACGCGGCAGAGTTGGCGGCACGGAGGGAAAAAATCATGGTGCTGGAAGCGCTGGCCTTTGTCAAAGCGGAGTGGGTCAAGCCGCTCTGGAAGCAGTTGGAACGGATAAGCGGCGAGCGTGCCAAGGAATATGACCGCCTGCGGGACGAATTTGTTGATCCGAACGTGCTGAAGGATGTTTATGTGGCACCGCAGCTTCAGGACAGAAATCCCCGCAGGCTTTTGCCGGACTGCTTTCTGTCATTCAGAATGATTTTCCGCCGCTGGCTGAACAGAAGCGCATCTTCTTGATGGACTCCATGCCGCTCATGACTGCTGATGTTCGGCGCAGCAGCCGGGCATCAGCTGCCCGTGAAATCGCGACAAAGGCTGTGATGCTGTCAAGGAAAGGCAGTATTGCGGCATCAAACTCCATATTCTTGCTGTCCGAAGAAACAGGAGGCTTCCTCTGCCTGACGGTGAAAAAACAAAGGACAGCAGATCAACATGACGGATGAAATCATTTCAACCGCCGTCAGCCGGTTCAGACAGACAATTGAGTCCCTGTTCAACTGGATTAACGAAAAAACAGGCAGTAAAACAGCTTCAAAAAATTGCTCAACACAAGGGCTGCTTGTTCATGTCTATGGAAAATCAGCTGACGCTATGTTGCTGCTGACCCTTATTTTCAGCTCCTAATTCGCATTATACTGCGTTGGCTGCAGCCGCGCCGTCCTGCTGCTCGTGCAGCTGCCAGCGTTCCAGCTCCTTGAAGACTATCACCTTGTCGTGCAGCAGCTCGCTGTGCTTGCGGCAGAAGCTCTCCAGTTCCTCATGCGGCCCGATGATCTCGACGCAGAGGTTGAGGGAAGGGTTCGGACTTTCCAGCCTATCCGTCTGAATGCCGCTGTAGCCGTAATGGCTGTGATGAGCGGTCGCGTTGAGCAGGCCGTGCTCCTTCGCCGCCCGGATGATTTCCATGTACAGCGGCGGCGGGCCGAACAGCCGCCACAGGCCGCGCTCCCTGCCCGTCGTGCGCCGCGCGCTGGGAGTCATGTAAATGCGGACTTGACCGATGGCCTGACGATGCACTGCATAACGGCGGTGCGGCATGAGCTGTTCTCCTTCAGAAGACAAGCGGGCCGACAGGATTCCCACGCCGGGCCGCAATTCCCGCGCCAGGCGCAGCGAGGCGTTCGGCGGCAGATGCGGCTGGGCTATTTTCGGCGTGCCGATGCGCTGCGACAGATAGCTGCCTGAATGCCCGCTGAACAGGTAGGCGACAAAGCAGGCGATGGCGAAGGGCAGGGTGTATTCGGAGCCGAACAGCTCCACGCCCATGATGGTGCAGGCCAGCGGGGTGTTGGTCGCGCCAGCAAAGACCGCGACAAAGCCGAGGGCGGCGAAGAGGTCTGCCGGCGCGGCCAGCAGCTGCCCCAGCACATTGCCCAAAGTCGCGCCGATGAAGAAGAGCGGGGTCACTTCGCCGCCCTTGAAGCCGGTGCCGAGGGTGAGGGCGGTGAAGAGCAGCTTCCACCACCAGCTCCACGTGTCCGCGCCGCCGGGCTGGAAGGCGGACACCAGCGTGACCGCGCCCGGCTGGGCCGCGCTCACGCCAAGGCCGAGATAGTCGCGGGTGCCGAGCAGGTGGACAAGGGCGATGAGCAGCAGACCGCCCATGACCGGTCGCAGATAAGGGCTGCGGACAAGCCGCTTGGCGGCATGACTGACGCTGTGGGTCAGCTCGGCGAAGAGCACGCTGGCCAAGCCGAAGCAGACTGCGGCGGCGGAGATCTTCACCACCAGCAGCCAGCTCATGGCCGGGCTGGCCTCCATGAACACTGCCGTGACCACATAATGGGTGTGTTTGCCGCCCCAGGCCAGCGTGGTCCAGTTGCTGACAATGGCGGCGATCAGGCAGGGAATGATCGCGTCATAGCTCATCCTGCCGATAGTCAGCACCTCCATCGCAAAAACTGTGCCGGTCAGGGGCGTGCCGAAGACTCCGGCAAAGCCCGCTGCGATGCCGGACAGGAGCAGGCTGCGCGTGTCCTCCCGGTTCAGGCCGAGGCGGCGGCTGATCAGGGCGGCGATGGAGCCGCCCATCTGCACGGCAGTGCCCTCGCGGCCCGCCGAGCCGCCGAAAAGGTGGGTGATGACCGTGGCCGTCAAGATCAGCGGGGCCATCAGGCCGGGCACGATCACCGCGCTGTCGTCCCCCTGCTCCTGACCGTGGACAGCGTCCATCAGCAGGTTGTTGCCGCCTTCCGCCGCATGGCCGAAGCGGGTGTAGAGAAAGGCGATGAGCGCGCCTGCCAGCGGCAGCAGCCAGAGCAGCCAAGGCTGGGCGAAGCGGAGCCGCGTCGCCTGCTCCAAGGCCCAGAGAAACAGGGCGCAGGCCGTGCCGATGACAGCGGCGGTCGGCCCGGCCAAGGCCAGCCATTTCAGCACATGCGCGCCCAGCGCGACATGCTCGCGCGGATCCCAGCGGAAGGGCATCTCTTCTCCTCAGCAAATAAAAAAACTGCGTGACAACGGCTGCACAGAGGGGTACATCCTTCACCACCTCTTGCAGGAGTCATCAGCGCAGTTGCAGGGCAACCGGCGGTTGCGGCGAACTCCATCGCCTTCATGCCAGCATGTAGGCTAAAGTATAACGGCGGGCCGGGCCGGTGTCAAGCGGCAGGGAAATGCCCGCGCGGCGATTGCGAGCGCACAATTTTTTCCGTTGAAAAAAGAGGTTTTTTAAAGTAATACAGGGCGAAACATCCCGAAGGAGAAACGGATATGAGCAGACAACTGGTAGAATTTTCGTTAGAAAACGGCAAGTCGATTTTTGTTGAAGAGCGATGCTCTGATGAACCGAGGCGTGGAGAAAGCGAAGCATCCCGGATGGGCGATTTTATCAAGGATAAGGTTAAAGTGCCGTTTCAGGAGGCAATGGAGACAGCACGGGAGGCAACTGAGGTCATTATCAAGCAGATAGACAGTTTGAAGAATTCACCAAAGTGTCCTGATGAGATAGATGTGGAGTTTGGCATTAAACTTGGTGCAAAAGTTGGCGCAGCGGTTATATCAAGCCTTGATGGCGAGGTTAATCTGAAAGTCACCTTGAAGTGGAAGAAATGAGTCAGCAAAATTGGAAATTTGCTGATTCGTTTGCGTGGATATACAATTATAGCGAGCAAATTATAGGCGCAGGTTTTCTAATTGGGTCGAAAGATATAGCAACTTGCACCCATGTTGTCCGAGAGGCTCTTGGATTGCAATCAACCCCTGCCGATGCTCCTAATGATGCTATTTCTCTTTCATTCCCATTCCTGACGCAAGATAAGTTATCAGCAACTGTTTTTGCCAAAGGATGGGATATTAAAAAAGACATTGCACTTCTTCATATAAATGGTGAGCTGCCAGAAGGTGTTCAGTCTGCGATGATGTCTTCTGGAAAAATATAGCATCATTTGTTCAGTGTATATGGCTTTCCAAAAGATGCGGAAAGAGGTGTCTGGGCTTATGGCATCATAAGAAAGAAACGGGAACATGGATTGGTGCAGTTAGAGTCTGCAAGTTTAACAGGATACGCAGTTCAAAAAGGATTCAGCGGTGGGCCTGTTTTTGATGAGGAGATAGATAAGATTGTCGGCATGGTTGCCACATCTGACCAAAGCGTCAGAGTTGCGTCTATGATCCCGATTGATATTATCTCAATCGGTTACAGTCAAGTCAGGAAAGCTCTTGTATCAAATGCGAATCGGCAGGATGATGCGAATACGCTCTCTCAAAGAGAGAGAATTTTAATAATAATGGAATATATCGCAACGCATAAAAAAACGAAAACTTTCCAAGAACAACTCCTTACATTTAAGGAGTATAAGGTTGAACGTAAATGGTGTGGCCTAAAAACAGTGCTGCCAAATTTGCCAAAGGCAGATAACGAACATCATGTTCTTGTAATGAATTTCAAAGGAATTTATCCAAGCATAATTGATATTTTAACCCAAGAGAAACCAGAAACCGAAAATGGCCTGAAAACGAACGAGTTAGGCCAATATCTTTTTGTATTTATAAAAATTAAGCCGAAGTTATTAAGCATACCATCCCCAAATGGAGGGTATCAATTAGGAGACTGGCACACGATCAATGCGGCTCTTGATATAACTTATCAGATTAAAGATGTACAGGAATTCTGGTTAAGTGCTGATGATCCAATGGCAATGTTTCAACGTGCCGTGATCAACGAAGCAAGAAAATATTTTTTCAGCGTTACAAGTGAATATTTAATCAGAAGACCTGGGGATTCAAAGGATGATTTTGAATCGTATATCCGGGAGCATCGGAATAGCGATTCTGAGACAAAAAGGTCAAAGATTTTCTAGAAAAAGATATCGAGTCAAGATGCTCTTCATCAGGGATTAAAATAACAGAAGTATATGCCGATATTCAGCTTAGTCAAATTTTAAGTGAACATATTCAACGATTGCATGAACGGATATACAAGCAAGGAGGTATCTACGAGTCGTATTATTCCTTGCATGAAATCGCTCTTCGCAGAAAGAATGTGGATGAAGTGATAAACAGTGACCGAACATTCCATCCGTTTAACTTAAAACAAGTTATTATTGCCTTGGATATTGGACTGATGGAGAATTTCTACAATCTTCCGTGGCCTGAAGCAATGCAAAAGGTGCATGATGAGATACAAAGAACTAAGAATTCATATCTGTCTAAACATAAAAACGTAAAGATTGATGGCATAAGAAAATTACTAAATATAGCCAAAGAAGAAGATTTTTACCAAGAAGACATAATTATTCTAAAGGAAAAACTTTTCAAAGAGATGAATAGTGATCATGAAAATGACAATCGACTATTCATCGACAGACAGTTTTTGCAATTAATTATAACTCAACAGGTCGATATTGACAGATCAAATGAAGATGAAATCTCAAGAATGAGAAAATTTATACAGATAGCTAAAGAGGAGGAATTAGACAATGTTGATATTTGCTTTCTTAAAGAGAAATTATTTAAGGAGTTGAATTCACATATAGATTATTTCTCAGCGATTAGCAGGTAGTGCTCGATTGAATTCTCATGATTATTATTCCAAGACAATCGTAAATCGCGGCACATCGTGCTGCTGCCATTTCACCATTCGCTTGAATTATCTTAATTAACTCTTAAATCAGTCTGACTCACTTGTTATTTTTCAAGCGGGTAGAATTTTATCATTTAATAACTTCTAAAGCCATCTCATGCGTAAAGAACAAGATTTTTATTTTCATAAGGCAAAGAAGGAAAACTATCCGGCCCGCTCTGTTTACAAGCTGGAAGAGGCGCAGAACAAGCACAAATTCCTCAAGCGTAAGCAGCGGGTATTGGACTTAGGCTGTCATCCGGGAAGCTGGAGCCTGTATGCTGCGAAGATTATCGGCGAAGGTGGCGCAGTTGTCGGCGTGGACATTCAATTCACCGAAATTCCAACACCGAAAGATCATGCCGAAATTCATTGGCTTTGCCATGATGTTTATGCCGACGAGCTGATTGCCGATCTACGCAAGCAATGGCCCGGATTTCATGTGCTGATCAGCGACATGGCCCCTTCCACCACCGGCAGCCGCTTTGCTGATCATCAGCAATCGCTGCGTTTAGTGCGCCGGGCTTTGGAAATTGCCGGGCTGCTTCTGCATGAGAACGGCAGTTTCTACTGCAAAGTCTTTCAAGGCGAGGATTTCCCAGTCTTTGTCGAGGAATGCAAAGCGCATTTCGCTGAGGTCAAAGTGATCAAACCGCAAAGCTCCCGCGTGGAAAGCCGCGAAGTGTTTGTGTTGGGGACAGGGTTCAAGCGGCAACGTCGGCAAGCAGCGTGATCTGGCAGTAGCTCCGCCGGATTTTCCTGAGAGGTCATGAACCATCAATACGGTTTCTGTCCATCCACATTGCCGACAGGCGCGTAATTGCAGACCCATATCTGAGATTTGTCAGGACAGAGCGCGGCGGCGCAGCCCACTTCCGTGCTGTCCCGCCAGACTAACTGCGTGTAATGGCCGCAGATGCCATTGCAGGTATTATTTTCATAATCATAGTCTTGGCGTTCAGCAGCCCAGCCGTCCACAATCTGACGCGGACTTCTGTTTTGAATCTCCCGGTGGCCATTGGACCAAACCACTGGGCTGACTTTGTAAATGTTCTCGCCATAGCCGCCGCCGCTGTGCTGCAGCCTGCACCCGCTGCTGCTTAACTGCTCCGCCCAGTTCCGCGCAACGTCCGCCAGCGATTCCGACCACGTGAGTTCCGGCACACCGGTCTCTGTCCGCCAGCGGTTGTGGGCAGCCACGATCGCGGTTGAATCCACCTCGCCGATGCCTTCGGAAAAGCTGTCTGTGTGTTGATAATATCCTTCAACCAAAACCACACCGCCGCCTGCCGCCTGATCAGCGGCAATGTCGAGACGGAGGGTTTGAGTCTGGGCGCAGGAGGTGAGCAGAAAAAAGACAGAAGGGAAAATGCTGCATGTTTTCGTGAGGATCATTTTCTCGGCGGTGGCTGTCTGTGGCATCTGCAAAAAAAGGTGGACAATATTTTATACCAGCAAAAGAGCGTGCAGGCAAGACCAGCCTGATTATCCGCCGATTTTTGCTGGCGGTTCATGCTTTGCCATCTCAAGGACATGATTGAGCTGATCAACTGAGTCTGCCCGGCAGCAAAAAAATGTTTCAGCTTTCCAGGCGGATCAGCTATGCTGAGTTGATACCCGTTGCACAAAACGCTGTCAAACCCCAGCAAGCGAGGTGAACAATGCCTGTCATTCATGATTCAGTGGGCGAAAACGGTGGGAACCGCCCTGAGGATGTGCGCCAAGTTCGTTCCCTGTTTAATACATTTCTCCCGGCTCCATTGCAGGAAAGTGATCAATGCACCGCCGATTTAATTCAGGCGATTCGTGATTTTCAGCGATCTTTCCTGCCGCATCCTGATGGACGGATTGATGTCGGCGGCACGACATGGAGCAAGCTGCTTGAGCGTGCGGGCCAGCCAATCCAAAAAAAACTGCTCCTCCTTTCCTTTGATGATGGCCCGCAGCCGGAAAGCGCGCTCAATTCCATTCTCAGCACCTTGAAAGCACATGGCATCAAAGCGGAATTTTATGTGCTTGGTTCAGAAGTGGACAGCAGTCCGGCAGCGACAAAACGGATTGTTGAACAGGGACATCGCTTGCAAAATCATTCCTACAGCCATCCTGATTTGTCGAAGCTGCCGAAAGCAACCGTGCTTGCTGAACTGCGGCGGACGCAGGAAAGTATCCGCAAGGCTGCCGGAGTGACAGCGACCAAAATACGGCCTCCTTTCGGAGCGGGCGGTTGGCCGTCCAACTACGATCCTGAGCTGAAGGCGGCGGCAGACAGCATCCCGCTGCGGATTGTGAACTGGGATGTTGACACCGAAGACTGGAAGGCCCCGGAGGGCATCGGCCAAAACAAACTGACTGAAATTCAGCGGCAGCTCAAGGCGCAGCGGAGCAAGCCTGTGCTGAATGTGCTGATGCACGTCAAAAGCGGCACCGCCAGAGACCTCGACCAATTCATCGTCCAGCTCAAAGCGTGGGGTTACGGCTTTGCTGAACCATAATTTTTTCAAGATGCTGCCGCTCCTGTTCGCCGCCATTCTTTTCCTGAGCGGAGCGCGGGAGCAGAGTCTGGACGATGCGAGCCGCAGCTACAAGCAGCATAAAGATTATGCCAGTCTGGAGCTGCTCTGCCGCCGTTATCTGAAAACGGAACTGCCCCGCGCTGCGGTGGAATCGCTGCTCGGCAAGGCGGATTATTCGCCAATTGACGGGCAGGAATATTACCTCGCCAACCAAAAAAGCAATTCTGGCAGAGGAACGATGGGCTTGGTGGTGGATTACCGGGATGAGCAGGGAAAACTGACTGCCAAGCTGCACGATTTCTGGTTGGGCGAGATTGGTGAATAAATCATCGTGCAGCATCGTGTCATGATGCTGCACGATGCTGCTTCAGAGCATTTTGCGTAAAACCTGCATGGCGGCAAGCGCGCTTGCTCCTGCGGCGAGATTTTTATTTTCCTCCCCCCGCCTTCCTGATAAGCTGCCGCAACACCTTTTCAACCTCAACAGGAAGGCAGCATCCATGAGCAGCGCATTGCAGCAGGAAATCCAGAAACGCCGCACCTTCGGCATCATCAGCCACCCGGACGCAGGCAAGACCACCTTGACCGAAAAACTCCTCCTCTTCGGCGGGGCGATCAACATGGCCGGCGCGGTCAAGTCGCGCAAGACGGCCCGCCACGCCACCAGCGACTGGATGGCGATTGAGCAGGAGCGCGGCATATCAGTCACCACCTCGGTGATGAAATTCAACTACCGCGACTTTGAAATCAACCTCTTGGACACGCCCGGCCACCAGGACTTCTCGGAAGACACCTACCGCGTCCTCACGGCGGTTGACTCCGCCCTGATGGTGATTGACTCGGCCAAGGGCGTGGAGGCGCAGACCACCAAGCTGATGGAGGTCTGCCGGATGCGCAACACGCCGATCATCACCTTCATCAACAAGCTCGACCGCGACGGCCTCGACCCCTTCGACATCCTCTCGGATATTGAGGATAAATTACAGATCGAGTGCGCGCCGCTTTCGTGGCCGATCGGCATGGGCAAGGGCTTCAAGGGCGTGTACGACCTGCGCCGCAACGAGCTGAATCTCTTCACGCCCAGCCGCGACACCCGCCCGGAAGACCGGGTGGTGGTCAAGGGACTGGATGATCCCCGCTTGGACGAGCTGCTGGGCCGCGATGCCGACCGTCTGCGCGAGGACGTGGAGCTGCTGCACGGCGCGGCAAATGCCTTTGAGCATGAGCAGTACCTGAAGGCGGGCCAGACTCCGGTCTTCTTCGGCAGCGCGATCAACAACTTTGGCGTGCGCGAGCTGTTGGATAATTTCGTTGAGCTGGCACCGCCGCCCAGCCCGCGTCAGACTGTCAGCCGCATGGTCGCGCCGAACGAGGAAGCCTTCTCCGGTTTCACCTTCAAGATTCAGGCCAACATGGATCCGGCCCACCGCGACCGCATCGCCTTTTTCCGCATCTGCTCCGGCAAGTTCACGCGGGGCATGAAGGTGAAGCACCACCGTATCGGCAAGGAGATCAACCTCAGCAATGCCACTGTCTTCATGGCCCAGGAGCGCAGCCATGTGGACGAGGCCTATCCCGGCGACATCATCGGCATTCACAACCACGGCACGATCAAAATCGGCGACACCTTCACCGACCGCGAGCCGCTCAAGTTCACCGGCATCCCTAACTTCGCGCCGGAGCATTTCCGCCGCGTGCTGCTGAAGAATCCTCTCAAGACCAAGCAGTTAGGCAAGGGCTTGGTGCAGATGGCGGAAGAAGGCGCGGTGCAAGTTTTCCGCCCGGTCATCGGCAATGACTACATCCTCGGCGCGGTGGGCGTGCTCCAGTTTGAGGTGACGATGGCGCGGCTGAAGGATGAGTACGGCGTGGACGCGGTGATCGAGGGCACCAACTGGCATTTGGCCCGCTGGGTGGGCTGCGATGATCCAAAGAAGCTGAAGGTGTTTGAGGCCAAGAATCAGGCCAATTTAGCCTTTGACGCGGAAGGGCATCTCGCCTTTCTTGCCGACGGCCAGTGGCGGCTGAAGCATGTCGGCGAGCTGTTCCCGGAGATCGTGTTTTATAAGACAAGGGAGCATAATTGAGCTATCTATTTAGATAGGATAGATTTTTCATCCTGTAATCGCCAAGTTTCTCAGCGAAGATCAGCAAATTCCTTAATCAATAAAGCTCGTTTTCTGACTTCTTCGCAAGAACAGTAAAAAACGGGGGTGGCATCGCCCCCTATCTATATAAACTTAATTATTTTTTCTGTTGAGTTTAGCGACATAATATTTTAAATTTAGTTTGACTGCTGCCTAATAGGCAGAGATGGCCGATCTTCCTTAAAAACTACGCTAAAAGGATCAAAAATGAATAAAATGTTCCATGAAGCTATTGAAACGGCTCAAGGAAGATTTCGTGAAGAGATTGAAAGAGCGTTAAAAGGGAAAGAGGCTGATCCTGCCCGTATCAACAGAAGAAAAAACGAGCAATACCATGAAAGATTAACGAGATCATGTCTTGGGGTTGACATGAAGTCAGAGTTAAATGACTCTCTTTATGCTTTAGCTGTCGCCATCCCAGAGGGATTGATTTCTAAAATGTATTTTTTAGCATGGGGAGATGCGAGAAAACAAAAACAAACAGATGCTACGCCTAATCAATTGATGAAATCTTACTCTGAAGCATTCTCTTTCTCATACAAGGTAAGAACTAAAAATCTTGTTGACATAATTAAGGATGGAAAGATTGATAAATCTCTCGTTTGTCATGGATTATCACCAGAATCAGATACAATTTTAGTATTAGCTGAACTTGGAAGGTCTGTAAGGCTTACAAAAGCACTCGGACTGAAAACAATAGAGATATTATTGGCTGATATTTCTTGGGTGAAATACAATAGATCTATCAGTCAAAAATTTGACAACAATAAAACATTTTTAGATAAACTTCGCGTGTGTATTGATAAAAGAAAAAGGTTATACAGGGCTTTAAACTTGAATTATACTACTTTTGGAATTACAGATTATGGCGAAAATGATAGTTATATCAAAAAAACAAGTATATTACAAGCAACTACAAAATATCGTGAACTTGCGAAAGTTTTATGGGGCGAGAGAGCACTATATGGGCAGGACAGCAAAATTAGGACAATAATAGGAAAACAATTCAACGTATTAGGCAAAAAAGATTTGCAAGATATTCCTGAATATTTGCAAGTTTTGCTTAATTTTGATGAATTTGGCAATGCTTTAGAGACATCACTTAGAGATGAGCTTGCGGTTCTAAGAACTTTATCAAATTTATTCAGCACATTTGAGGAAGAAATTTTTATTTATTATTTCGCCCAATATTTCGCCCAGAGAAAATATAACAATTATTTAAAAATAGCACCTTACAGCGAGATTAAGTTTGACGAGCCTTTTAAAGAAAATCATGCTCATTTTAATAAGTTTATTAAAACAGAGCATCATAATGATGATTCTATAGAGAGTAGCAATATTTATTTCCCTCAATATCGCCTTGGTAAATATGAAATATTGCCATATACATCAATATCAGGCGATGTTATAAGAAAAAATATTGATATCGATCAATTTTATTCCGAGACAATTTTATTAGAAGATTCATCTCCTGCGGAAACAGAAAAAATACTTCAGGTGCTAAAAGATACTCCTGTTGAGCACAGAAATAGACTAATGTCAGATATATTATCTTTTCTGCATTTCCTATTTTCTACATCAAGTATTGAAAAGTACAGATATGATAAAATCAAAAACTGCATAAAGCGGTTGAATGAAAATATTTTTGATCAAATATTTTCATCAGAAACAATAAATTCGTATAATCAAATTTTCCCTGATGCTTTAAAAGCTATTGCTGACAAGAGCGTAGTTCTTCCGTTTCATATAATCCCATATTCTTGGACGGATGATATTTGGACGCAAGAACGCTATATCATGTGCACAGAATTAATACAAGAAATATTAACTGTTGTTAATGAGATATGCGAATAGCAACAGCCTTTTCTTTATAATTTCTCCCCTTCCTGTAATCAGAGGCTACTCGGCCAGAAATTGGTCGGTCAAGATAGTCTTTCTTCCCCTCCACAGCCCCCAGAAAGTATATTTTTTATATCTGCTCATCTACTTTTCCTATTTTCTCATAGGCGCGGACTATGAGAAAATAGCCGCCGCCTATTTCCAGACAGAAAAAAGAGATGTGAAAGTCCAAAAAATATACTTCGAGATAGGCGCGGGGTGTTTCCTGCCAGTCCGGGAGGGCATTTTTGCGGATGCAAACAGGAAAAAAAGATCATAGACTTCATTCTGGCGAACAAGGAGGAATTGATGGAGGCGTGGAATGATCTCAGCAAGTAAAATTCCTTGGAGAAAAGCGGTCAGAGTCGAGCCGGATCATGGCTATCGGCTGCATGTGCTCATGGAAGATGATGAAGAGATGGAACTGGATATCACTCATCTGCTCACAACCCGCGAATCTTTCTGGCGGCTGAAGAATTTCATCTATTTTCAGAAGGTAGCTGTTGATCCTCTGTGTGGTTTATGCTGGCCAGGAGGCGAGGATATTGCTCCGGACAGAATTCCGCATTATGCCGTCGGCGCAGATAAGGATATGTAACAAGTGACTGAAAGAAATTCTACTGGAGCACTGAATACTTGTTAGAAAGCTCTGTCATTTTTTCTTCATCTATAGCGATTTTTTCTTGAATGGATATCAAAAATTGCTTGAGCGCAGAGTTCTGTGAAGGGAAAAGACTGCCGCAGATTGCTTGCTCCTAATGAAGAGCTGCCTGTTGCAGTTGGAAGATGGGCAGATGGATCAATTTTTCTCAGGAAACATCATGCTGCTGGAATGCAAGGAGCTGCGCTTCACTTACCCGGACAGCTCCGCCAACGTGCTGAACAATCTCTGCTTTGCTCTGCATGAGCCGGGCTTCAACGCGGTCTTCGGGCCTTCCGGCGCGGGAAAAACTTCCTTGGCTAAGATCATCGCGGGCAGCATTGCCGCATCTGAAGGAGAAATCACAACAGAAGGCATCAGCAGTATTCTGTATTCCTGCAATTTGGAAAGGCTGCCGGGCTGGGCGACGCTTACGCAGCACTTGGACGCGGTTGCTCCGCCGGGCAAGAAAGAACTGCGGCATGATTTGATTGAAGTTTTCGGCCTGCGTAATCTCATGCAGGCCAAATTTTCCCAGCTTTCCTTGGGCCAGCGCAACCGAATCAATCTGCTCCGCTATCTTTTGCAGGATTTCGACCTGCTGATCATGGACGAAAGCCTTGCCAATGTGGATGAGAAGCTGCGCGAGACCATCATTCTTCATATCAAGCAGTGCTTTTCAGACAAAATGTTCCTTTGCATCTCACATAATCTGCTGGAAGTGGCGAAATTTTGCAAAGAGATAGTCGTTCTGCTGGATGGTTCCGGCTGCCGGGTGCTGCACGGATTAGACTGCCGCCAGCATTATGTCCTCGACAAAAGCAAACTTGATGCCGTCATGCTGGAGATCATGAATGCTTGTTAGAAAGCTCGGCCAATTTTTCTTCATCTACTGCCTCGGCTTGGCTTTTCTGCTCGGCCTGAAATATTTTTTTGGCCTGTCCAATTACGTCCTGCCGGACATTCATCTGCTTGTTGTCACCGCAGGGCAAGTGGTGAAAGACTATGTGGCCGCCGTATTCAGCACCTTGGCCGTGACCGTGCTCGGCCAGTTCATTTCCATCGCCCTCGCCTTTGCCGTGGGCATCGCGGGCCGCAAATCCTCATGGCTCGGCTCGCTGATCAGAGCCGCCGCCTACAGCATCCAGTCCTACCCCATTGTCGCCCTGGCACCGATCATCTTCATCCTCCTTGGCGACGGCTTTCTCTCCCGCCTGCTCATCGCCTCCATGATCTGCTACTTCCCGCTCCTCCTCTCGGTGCTCGGCATCATGGCCGCGCCGGTCGAGGACATCGAGCAGTTCTACCGGGCCACAGGCCGGATGACTTGGCTGCTGGAAGTGAAAATCCGCGCTTTTGAAAACCTGAGCAAACTGAGCACCGTCATCTCCGGCAGCGCGTCCTTGGCCCTTGCCGGAACTATCGTCGCGGAATTCATTGCCGCCGAAGCAGGCATTGGGTACTGTATCAGAACTGCCTTATATCAAAGCGACATGGCGAAAATCCTCACCGCCCTGTTTCTGATCGGCATCGTCATTTCCCTGTATCAAGGCGTGCTTGAAACCATCGGAGCGCGGCTCACCCGCGCTTGGTCCGGCGCATAGGAGACAAATCTCATGAATAAAAAAGTCAGCGCAATCATCGCGGCAGCATTTCTGCTCTTTTTCGCAGTCACAGCGCAGGCCGAGCCGACCGAGCTGAACTACCGGCTGAAATGGCTCTTTAACACCAGCGTGGCCGGGGACATCTACGCGGACAGCGGCGGCTTTTTCGCCAAGGCTGGCCTGAAGGTGAACGTGAAAGAGGGCAGCCCGGAGAAAAACGCCATCAGCGAGCTGGAGCTGGGCCGGGCTGATTTTGGCTGCGCTTCCGCTGATCAGGTCATCCGCGCCTTGGAGAAAGGGGCGAAATTGGTTGTGCTGGCGCAAATTTTCCAAATCAGCCCGATGCAGTGGATATATCGGGCTAATCAGCCGGAAATCAAGACACTCGCCGACCTCAAAGGCAGAAGCATTGGCATCACTTTTGGCGGCAACGATGAAACGGTGATGAACACCTTGCTTGCTCAGGCGGGCATTGCGAAAAAAGATGTCAAGTTGACTGGCGTGCGGTTTGATTTCAGCCCGTTCCTCACCGGCAAGGTGGATGTCTGGCCGGTTTATCGCAACACGCAGGGTGTTTTGCTGCAAGACAAAATGGCGCAGGCGGGCGAGCAGGTGCGTTTTCTTGATCCAGCCAAGTTCGGAGTGAATTTTGTCGCCAATTCAGTCATCACCTCGAAAAAAATGCTGCACGACCAGCCACAGCTCGTGGAAAAATTTCTCGCCGCCCTGCTGCAAGGCTGGGAAGCGGCGATGAATCCAGCCAACGAGGCATCTGTGCTGGCCGCAGTCAAGCACTTGGAAAAAGACGGCCAGGACGACATCATGCGCAAGCAGCTCGCCGTCACGCGGGAATTAGTGCAGCCCGCGCCTTCCAGTAAAATCGGTGCGCTTGACATCCCTGCTTGGCAGCAGACCGAGGCCATCATGCTGCGGGAAAAGCAGATTGAAAAGGCGGTGGGGGTGAAAAAAAAGCTGGTGGTGCGGAAATAGTGTCAAAAACAAACTCGTTAGTGTTTTACCCTATCAAAAGCTGGTGGTGGCTCAAATCCGTTGACCGTTATTTTCTTCCCGGAATTGTTCCGTCATTATGAAATATATCGAGATAACGTGTCGTCATTGCGGTGCCGTTGACCTGGTGAAAAACGGTCGCAGTGAAAACGGGACACAGCGTTGCCGCCGTAATGAGTGCGAAAAAAGTTTTCAGCAGCAGTATACGTACAACGCCTGGAAACCCGGTGTGAAAGATCAGATCGAGCAGCAGACTCTCAGCAGTTCCGGTGTCATAGATATAAGCAGGCATTTTGATATCTCAAGGAACACTGTGATTTCTGAGCTGAAAAAAAACTCCCGCCGAAGTGAATCCTTACTTTTCTCCCGGTGAGGAGGGGCTGGAAATTGAAATAAGGACGGAGGCCGAAGCTGATGAATTCTGGAGTGATATAGCTGAAGCACTATAAAATGACACCATACTGAACCACACAAAACAGATGGCCTATTCAATAGATTTTCGTCGGAAGGTTTTGGAGATTAAAGAGCGGGATGGCCTGAGTTTGGAG
>NZ_JBLWEN010000039.1:0-6820 GCF_048287415.1 Candidatus Electronema sp. JM | reverse complement strand
CCGAGCAGGCGGCGAGCAAAAAAAAGCCCCGCCAAGGCAGGGCTTTTAAAAACTACATCCGGCTTTTCAGCCGGTTGTATTTGCGCAGCTTGCGCAGGGCTTCGGCGGACTTGCGGCGTTTTTTGATGCTCGGCTTCTCATAGGCCTCGCGCCGTTTGAGTTCGCGTTTGATGCCGTCAATTTGCAGCTTCTTCTTGAGCTGGCGGATCGCGTACTCCAAGTCTCCTTTGACTTCTACCTCAATCATGAATGAATCACATCCTTTGCAAAGATGGCATGTCCCATCTGCGTGTTCGTCTGAAAAAGCGTAAGCCGGTTAATGTATGCTAAAGGCAGGCGCATGTCAACGCTTTTCTGCCTTTTTCCGGGTGCAATGGCAAGTCTCACCCATCATAAAACGCGGCTTGCAGGAGCTGGCGGGTGTATTCGTGCTCAGGCGCGGAGAAGATGCGGTCCGCCGGGCCTGCTTCGACAATCCTGCCCTGCCGCATCACGGCCAGCTCGTCGGCCAAGGAGCGCAGCACGCGCAGGTCGTGGGTGATGAAGATGTAGGTGAGGCCGTGCCGCTGCTGCACCTCGCGCAGCAGGGCGATGATCTGCGCCTGAATGGTCACGTCCAGCGCGGAGGTCGGCTCGTCGAGAATGAGCAGCTCCGGCTTGAGAATGAGGGCGCGGGCGATGGCGATGCGCTGCCGCTGGCCGCCGGAGAACTCGTGCGGGAAGCGGCCCGCCATGTCCGGGTCAAGCTCCACCTCGCGCAGGGCCTGCTCCACCCGCGCCTGGCGTTCGGCGCGGCGCAGCTGTGGCTCATGCACCTGCAAGCCCTCCCCCACAATTTGGCCGACTGTCAGGCGCGGCGAGAGCGATGAGTAGGGGTCTTGAAAGACGATCTGCAGGTGGCGGCGCAGGGGGCGGAACTGGCGGCTGCTCAGGCCGGAGAGGAGGATGTCCTGACCGTCGCGGCGGAGTCGGATTGCGCCTTGAAAGGGAGTGAGGCCGAGCAGGCAGAGGGCGAGCGTGCTCTTGCCGGAGCCGGACTCGCCGATGATGCCCAAGGTCGTGCCCTGGCGCACAGTCAGGCTGATGCCGTCCACTGCCTTGAACTGGCTGACCTTTTTCCTGAACAGACTCTGTCCTGCCTCTTTCACCGTGAAGGCGCAGGTCAGCTGCTCAATGCTGATCAGCGGCCCGCCGCCTGCGACCGGAGTCTTGCGCTCCTGCGGAATGGCCGCCAGCAGCCTGTTGCGCTCCTGCGGAATGGCCGCCAGCAGCCTGCGGGTGTAGTCCTGCTTGGGCGCGGCGAAGACCGCCTCAGTCGACCCTTGCTCGACAATGCGGCCTTGGCGCATGATGGAGACCGTCGCAGCCGCCTTGCGCACAAGAGGCAGGTCATGGGTGATAAGCAGCACCGCCATGTTGAACTCACGCTGCACATCCTGGATCAGCTCCAGTATTTGCGCCTGGATGGTCACGTCCAGCGCTGTGGTCGGCTCGTCCGCGATGAGGAGGGCAGGACGGCAGGCCAAAGCCATGGCGATCATCACCCGCTGCCGCTGCCCGCCGGAGAGCTGATGCGGGTAGGCAGTTATTTTGCTCTCCGGCTCCTGGATGCCGGTGCGGGCGAGCAGGCTGACCGCCTCGCGCTCGGCTTCTGGCCTGCTCATCTGCCGGTGCAGCAGCAGCGGCTCGATCAGCTGCCGGCCAATGGTCAGCACGGGGTTGAGCGAGGTCATCGGCTCTTGGAAGATCATGGCGATCTCGTTGCCGCGCACCGCTCTGATCTCCCTGCTGTTCAGGCGCAGGAGGTCGCGGCTCTTGAAGATGACCCGACCGCCGGTGCGCACCTCGCTCACATCCTCCAGCAGGCGCAGCACCGACAGCGCGGCCACTGATTTGCCGGAGCCGGACTCGCCGACAAGGGCGTGCGTGCGTCCGGGTTCTATGCTCAGGCTGATGCCGTGCAGCACCTCGCTGTCCGCGCCATCGCCGGAGCAGAAGGAAAGGGTCAGATTGTCAATCGCAAGCAGTGGTTCCATGCCGGAAACTGTACCGCATGAAACGAAAGAGGGCAAGATATCTCTCTGTCCTTCTTTTGGCCGTTATAATCAAGTTGAATTTTTCATGAAAAATAATATAATACCCGAAAGTTGGA
This sequence comes from Candidatus Electronema sp. JM, assembly GCF_048287415.1. NCBI lineage: Bacteria > Pseudomonadati > Thermodesulfobacteriota > Desulfobulbia > Desulfobulbales > Desulfobulbaceae > Candidatus Electronema > Candidatus Electronema sp. JM. The sequence goes on along the minus strand of NZ_JBLWEN010000039.1, from coordinate 4,668 downwards.
TTGCAGCTTGCCCCTGTCGCCGTTGCTTTGCGCCAGAAGATTTTTCTGAAAATTTTAAAAAATTATCAGCACATGAAGAGCAAAATATTTGTCGTCTGTTGTTGTCTCGTTATCCCTGCCGTTGTTCAGGCGGAAGAACATTGGATTGCCGACCAGAAAAATAGCTGTAACATTAGAAATCCGCTGCCGATTCCTGATGAAGCAGTTTCGTGGTCAGGGGAATGCAAAGGCGGCAAGGCCAGCGGACCAGGAAAACTGCTTTGGCTTGCCAAAAACAAGCTCTTTCTCACCATAGAAGGCATATTTGAGGACGGGCAATGCCGCAGCAGTTGCGCTGTGAGCACACAGACAGGCAACAAGTATCGCGGCGAGATGCTGGACAACAGGCCGGACGGCAGCGGCACGATGACCTACGCGGACGGCACCAAATATTCTGGCGGCTGGTCTGGCGGTAAAAAGCACGGCAAAGGTGTTTTTACAGCCAAGGACGGCTCATCCCAAGAAGAGACCTGGGAGCACGGCAAGAAAATTTCTGACAAGCCGCATTGAATCCCTTCAGCAATGCCGACATTCTCCGCCTCACATCTTGGCTCGCGCAGCAGGATGACTTTGTTTTTCTGGAAAGCTCCAGACTGACGGCGGAGAATCATCGTTCTTTCCTCTTCCTCAATCCGCTCCGCCATATTATATGCCGTCCTGATGAAGACGCGGCGGCATTTTTAGAGCAGGCCGACCAGCTCCGGCAGCAGGGCTTTTTTCTCGCGGGCTGGCTGGATTACGAATTCGGCTATGCGCTGGAGCCGCGCCTGCGCCGCTTTCTCAGCGATGCCAGCAGCAGGCCGCTGGCCGTGCTGGGTGTTTACAGCGAGCCGCTGATTTTTGACCATCAGACCGGCCTGTGCAGTGGCGGTGAATGGCCAAGCGAAGAGCAAGCCGCCGAAGACTCCTTCACCTGCTCCGATCCGCAAACGAGCGTCTGCCGGGAAGAATACCTGCTGGCGGTGGAGAAAATTCAGGACTACATTCGCGCTGGCGACACCTATCAGGTCAATTTCACACTGCATTTCGACTTCGCCTTTCAAGGCTCGGCGGCGGCGTTCTATCGCGCACTGCGCCGCAATCAGTCGGTCTGCTACAGCGCGTGGATCCGGCATCAAGGCCGCGACATTCTCAGTTTTTCCCCGGAGCTATTCTTCCGCGCCGATGCGGGGAACGTGCGGGTGCGGCCCATGAAGGGCACTCTGCGCCGAGGCCGCACCAATGCCGAGGACGAGGAGCGGCGGCGGCGGCTGCAAGCCGATCCGAAAAACAGGAGCGAAAACGTGATGATCGTTGATCTGCTTCGCAACGATTTGGGTCGTCTGCTGCATGAATCCGGCGGCGGGCAGGTCGCGCCCCGCGCCCTTTTTGAGGCGGAAACCTATGAATCCCTGCTGCAAATGACCTCGACCATTGATGGCATTCCGGCAGGGGCCGCGCCGTCCTTCCGCCAGCTTATCGAGGCCCTGTTTCCCTGCGGTTCTGTCACCGGAGCACCGAAAATCAGGACGATGGAGATCATCCGCGAGCTGGAGCGGCGGCGGCGCGGTGTCTATTGCGGCGCAATCGGCTTCACCAGTCAGACGGAAAGCTGCTTCAACGTGCCGATCCGCACCGTGGAGCTGGCGCATGGCCGGGGCAAAATGGGCATCGGCTCCGGTATTGTCGCGGACTCCAAGGCCGAGGAAGAATGGGCGGAATGTCTGCTCAAAGGCAATTTCCTGACCAGAAACGAGCCGGATTTCCAGCTCATCGAAACGCTGCTCTGGCAGCCGGAGAGCGGCTTTTTCCTCCTTGATTATCATTTGGAGCGGCTGGCGGACTCAGCCCGTTATTTTCATTTTTCCTGCGATATTGAAGCAGTGTGGCAGCGGCTGGCAGCGGCTGTTGCGCAACCGCAGGAGCGGCTGCGGGTGCGATTGCTGCTGCATCGGGACGGCAGGATTGAGATCAGCGCAGTTTTCCTGCCGGACGGGCCGCCGCCTGCGGAGCTGCCGAAGGTCATTTTCTCGCAGGAGCGGATTGATCCTGCCGATCCGCACCGTTTTCATAAAACCACCCGCCGCGAGCTGTATGAGCGGGAACGCGGCAAAGCTGTCGCGCAGGGCTTTCATGAGGCACTTTTTGTCAACACTGCCGGGCAGGTGACAGAAGGGAGCATCAGTAATATTTTTGTCCGGCTGGAGAAAGACGGTCCGCTGTTCACTCCGCCGGTCAGCTGCGGATTGCTGGCGGGAACATATCGGCGGATGCTGCTGGAACAAGGGAAAGCAATGGAACGGGTGCTGACGGTGGATGAGGTGCTTGCGGCGGAAGAGGTATATTTAGCCAATTCTGTACGGGGAATGATCAAGATTATGATCACATGAATAAGTCTGAACGAATGATCACAGCAGAATTCCTCCCAGGCTTCCGTATATCCAAACTGGATATCATAGTTTTGTTTGCTGGCGGCATCAGTTTTATCTTGCTGCATCCCATTCACCATAAATTGAGCTGGACTGTTCTTTTCACGCTGGCGCATTTTTTCCTGTTCTGCAATGTGCTGCGGATGCGCCGCCGCTATGAGCTGATCTGGGCCGCGCTGTTTGTTGCCCTTGCTGCGCCAAGCCTCTCTAACGATATTCCAGCTTGGGCAATGGTGATTGTGATCATGCTGGCCGTAACAGCCGTGCTTGTTTTCCTTCAACTGCGCCATCCGTCGTATCATGGCGTGTGCTGGCGGTGGCTCAATCCTGGCCTGCCGCAGTGGTGGGCGAACAGGCAGCGGTGAGTCTGCCATTTTCAGGAATCCCTTGACATCGCTGCGGAACTGCGGGTACGATTGCCGCAGCAGCAGTCCTCACAGCCCCTTCATATTCCGGGAGGAAGCGCATGAAGCCGTCGTTCCGCCGTCTTGTGTTCCTGATCACCAGCCTTTCCGCCGTCATTCTCAGCGGCTGCGACCAAAGTCAGCCGCCCCAGCAGCAAAGCCCCAAACCAGCCGCCGCCGTTTCCCTCTCCATCGTTTCCGGCTCGGAGAACAACACCTTGGAGCCGCTGCTGCAGCAGTTTGCCAAGGAGCAGAACATCGGCATTGCGGTCAAATACATGGGATCGGTGGACATCGGCCTTGAGCTGGCCAAGGGCAAGGCTTCGCAGTTTGACGCGGTCTGGCCTGCCTCCAGCCTCTGGCTTTCGCTCGGCGACAAGCAGGGCGTGGTCAAAAACGCCAAGTCGGTCATGCGCAGCCCGGTGGTCTTCGCGGTCAAGAAATCCATCGCGCAAAAGCTGGGCTGGGATAAAAAAGATGTCACGGTGATGGAGCTGCTGGAGGGCGTGGAGAAGGACCATCTGCGCTTCGCCATGACCTCGGCCACGCAGTCCAACTCCGGCACTTCGGCTTTTCTTGCCTTCCTCAGTGCCTTTGCGGGCGGGCCGGAAGTGCTGACCGCCGAACATCTCAGCAACGCCGACGTTGCGGACAAAATCAAACGCTTCCTGCGCAGCGTCAACCGTTCGTCGGGCAGCTCCGGTTGGCTGAAGGACATGCTGGCCAAGGATTATCTGTATTACGACGGCATGGTCAATTACGAGGCGATGGTGATTGAGTTCAACCGCAGCCTGCCGCCCGGCCAGGAGCCGCTGTTCGCTGTGTATCCGGTGGACGGCGTGTCCATCGCTGACAGTCCGCTCGGCTTCATTGCCAAGGGTGACGCAGCCAAGGAAGCCGCTTTCGCCAAGCTGCAAGACTATCTGCTCAGTCCAGCGGTTCAGGACAGCATTCAGGCGCAAGGCCGCCGCACCGGGCTGGTCGGCATGGATACGGTTGATCCGGCCAAAGCCGCAACGCTGAACACGGTCTTCAATCCTGACTGGGGCATCAATCTCAGCCGCATTCTCACGCCGATCCGCACTCCCGCCGCGCCGGTGGTTTCGGAAGCCCTCAACCTCTACCAGACCGCCTTCCGCAAGCCCTCGCTCACCGCTTATGTGCTGGATTACTCCGGCAGCATGGCGGGCACTGGCGTGGATCAGCTGCGCAAGGCGATGCGCACCCTGCTTGATCAGCGCATTGCCAAGGAATATCTGCTGCAAGCCTCACCGGAGGATATGACCATTGTCGTGCCCTTCAACAACGTGGTGAAGGAGTCGTTTGAAGCAAAAGGCAACGACCCGCAGGTGCTGGGCGAGCTGCTGGCCAAGATTGAAGCCTTGGAGCCGGGCGGCGGCACCAACATGTACATGGGCGCGGCAGAGGCGGTGAAACGGATTAAACTCTATGCGGAATCGGGCAAGTATCATGCCTCGGTGATCGTGATGAGCGACGGCATGAGCGAGGGCAATATTGAGCAGTTCCGCTCGCTGATCGGCGGCACGGGCATGGGCAAGGACATTCCGGTTTTCACCATCCTCTTCGGCGAGGCGCAGCCAGAGCAGATGAAAGCCTTTGCCGAGGCCATGTCAGGCCGGATGTTTGATGGCCGGGTGGATGTGGTGCAGGCGTTCCGGGAAGCGAAGGGGTATAATTAACCCAAGTTGTGACCTATAAATCTTGAAAAATCCATGCTTCCCCGCATGTGTTATATTTCTGCTGTCCAGCACGAATATAACCGCACACAGAGGAAGACATGGAACTCGAAATTACAG
>NZ_JBLWEN010000038.1:0-40450 GCF_048287415.1 Candidatus Electronema sp. JM | reverse complement strand
CAAAAACGACAAACCCGATGAACATGACATCCAGTTTGTCAAACCGGGTGAAGATGCGGCGGAATCCCTTCAGCCTTCTGAACAGCCGCCCGACTTCATTCCGTTTTTCATACAGCTCCTTCCCACGCCAAAACTCGACGCAGTGCTGTTCCTTGTGCAAGGAGACGGTGTTCGTTTCCGCTTACCGCTGCGGGACAGTTCCGGTTTCACACCGGATTCCCTGTCGGCTGCCTGACAGAAGAGCAAATGCTCCGCCGCAGAACAGCCTGCCACGCCTCCCGTGAGGCGTACCGGCAGCCATTATGATGGGACTACTCTATATGGTAGGCGTGCTCTGGTCAAGCACTAAATGCGGGTAAATCGCTGAGGCAGATTGAAAAAACAATGGGTAGGAAAAATAAATAAAGGGAAAATCCAAAAATCTTAATTTTCAGCTTGACATTAAAGTACTATTTGTTTTATACTACAAATTTCTTGTCCTTAAAAAGGACAAACATCCCCTCAGTCTGGAGGTGCGAACTCCAAAAGAGGGAATGCTTAAGATGATCATGCTTCCTATTCGAGGCGGACAGCATGAATCTGATAAGGATAAAATAATCCTATTAGGATAGCTAATCTTTACGATTTAGAGAGTATAAACTACTCTATCGTTCACGTCAAGTTTTTTGTTTTGTTTTTTATTACAACCAGTGTCCGGCAGAGTTTTTTTGCTAATATATTTAGCCTATTGAATATATTAGAATTTATCGGTGTTTAGTGCCATGTTTTTCCTCGCCTCGGCATGTTGCATGACCATTCTTTCTGTTAATCTCCGCCAACAAAGAGAGGTGAAAGAATGGCTAAAAAACGGCTTGTGTTTCGGTACGAAGTTGATGAGGATGGCAAACCTCCTCACTGGAAGGAGGTTGTCAACCTGATCGCCAGCATCATCAGCATAGCTTCTCTTTGTTGGGCGGTGTTGCACTACGTCTTGAACTGAGAGAACAACAACGGCGGAACTGCTTGCAACGCAGCTCCGCCGTTTGATTTTTTGCTATTTGCTTGTCATTCATCCCCGCCAGTCAGCATTTTGTGCGCCGCATGGTATTTCTTCAGCCGCTCCAACGCCTTGTCGGTCAGTTCTGGCAGCCGAGTCAAGTCCATATTGTGGCGCAAATCCGCCAGCTTGATCGCCTTTGCCTCTGGGCAGGCGGCAATTCGGGCTAAATAGGCTGCATATTCTTCATCCTCGCGCCGAGTGAGCACGTCCACCAGCGCAATCAGTTCGTCAGCAAAACCTTCTTGCCGCAGCCGCGCCGCGCTCCATTCCGGGCAATCTTCCAGCAAATCGTGCAAAACCGCCGCCGTCATCACTGAAAATCCCAGCGGGCGCACGCCGTCCATCACCGCAAGGCAATGCAGCAGATACGGACTGCCGCCTTTGTCAGCAGTCTGCTCAAACGCGGCAGCCGCAATCCGCAATGCCTTGGCTAACGCCTGACTGGCCTGCATCACTGAAAATCCCGCTCGTGCAGCAGGGTGTAGGTGAATTTATTCCCGAACGCCTTCTCACTGGCCTGACAGGCGCGGATGAATTCGGCGAACTGCCGCTGCTCGGCAAAAACTTGGCAGCCTGCGGAAAACCGCTGCCGTTGAATGTAGTCCTCGCAGGTGCGGTGAATGTTGATGTTGAACATCCCGGTCTGCGTTTTTCCTTCAAGCAAATTCAGCTTGTTGTCGCGGTTGCTGTCGCGGTACACCGTGACCGGCTTCAGCCGCTGGCAGAGCGCAAGATGGCCGCTGTCCAGCCCTCGGTTGTGGATATCAAGCTGATATGCGCCTTTATACTGCCCTTCTTTGAGAATCGCCGTGCCGGATGAATTAACCGGATGCGTCAGATAATGCAGGCTGGGGTCGGTGGTGATCTGATAATAACAGATATTCCAAGCACCCTGAAGCCGCTGGAACACGGCCAGCGTGTCATTGAACGTGCCCGGCTCCGGGTCGTTTGCCCGGATGCCGACGATGTTCAAATTCCAATCAACGGCGGGCGTGTCATACACCGAATAGCCCTTGCCTTGCATCACCTTGATGATTTGTTCTGCGGACGGTTTGAACATAAGTGTTCTCCTTGCGTGAGCTGGGAACAGGGCAGCCCGACAGCTGCCCCGGCAGAAAAATCAGGCGTACTGCTGGCGCAGCCGTTCAATCAGCTTGCCGATGTGAATGTCCGGCGTGGTGAGCGGCCCCCAATCGAGCGTGGTGTTGGCGCGGCTGTCCGGCACAAGGACGTTGCGCAGCCGCTGCTCTTTGTTGTACCAGTCGCGCTTGCTTGAGCCGTCTTGGCAGGACGTGCTTTGGGTGTCGCCCCAGCGCAGCTCCGGGCAATGATAGGGATCAAAGGAGAGCTTGAACAGGCGGTCCATGATATCGGTCAAGGTCAGCGCAACCGAAACACCGGCGGAATTGGCGTAGCTGATCCGCAGTCTGCTGGAGTTGTCCTGCCAAACTTCTTCGTAGCGGTGAACCAACTGGGCTGCTGTGCCGTTGAACAAATACGGATGATTGCCCCGCGAGACCGCTTCCGCGCTCATGCTGAGGAAGCCGAACATCTCCTTCACTTGCGCCCGCAGCCGCGCATCCCGGCCTGGCGTGGAATAGGTCTCCCATTCGCCTTCCGCGCCGTAAATATTAGGCGGCAGGCTGCTGGGGTGCGCTTTTCCGTGAATGCCGTTGCTCACCGCCGCCTGAACCGAATCCACCCGCTCCTTGAGCGCATCGTGGAACGCGCCAAGTTGCTGGCCGAACTCACTGACCGGGTCAATCTTGACGCTGCCAGAGGTCAGCATCCGCTTCACCCACTGATGGTAGTTCAGGTCAAAGCCGTCCACGCGGTAGCTGCTCTGGCATTGGCTCTGGCCGGAGTCGAAAAAACGCTCCTCGCGGTTGGCGGCAAGGACGATGCTGCCGCTGCTGTCCACAGTCTGCCGCCGCCAGCGGCGGAACCCGCCGCCGCTTTTGCAGGAGCCGCGTGACAGGGACTCGCCGAAGCGTTTGCTGGTCAGGCTGTTGTCCGGGTGGCCGTCCATCAGCCAGACCGTGCCGTCCGCATCCACCCGGCCCACCACCAGCACGTGGCCGTTGGCATCATAATAGATTGCGCCCGGCACGACGCTTTCCCGGCTGATTTTGGCCAAATAGCTGTCAGTTTTCTCCATCGTCCAGAAATAGCGGAAAAAACCGCTGTGGACGCTGTTGCTGATCGCCTTGGCAAGTTGGGAAAAGCTGGAATAATTGAGGAAGGAACGGCGGGAACCTGGCGTGTTGCCGCTGGTGTAGCGTCCGCCAGCAATGGTTGTATTGAACGAGAACGGCAGTTTTTTCTTATACGAGAAATAGGCCCGGAGCAAATAGGGCAGATCAGCGCAGTCGCTGAACACGGAAATGCTTCTGTCTTCGTTTGAATACAGGCTGTTCGCCGCCGGATTGCGCAGGCAGGCGGTCAGGGTTGCCCCTTTTTTGTTGAAGAGCTGCTCAATCCAGCGCGAAAATTCAGCCTCATAGCTGTCATTCCACTGATTTTGGGCAATCCACGCGCTGCTGGAGCTGCCGAGATTGATTTCGGGCATGGCCTTCTCCTTGGTTCATTTTTTTGTTAGACGGCGGACAGATAAGCGGCCTGTCCATTATATCCCGCCGCTCCGGCCTGTCAACAGCCTGAATTCAGTTGCTGCGGCTGAGAAAGATGGTATAACAAAATGAAGCAGGCCGGACAACGATCACGATAGCGATGAAAACATGTTTGAAATCAAAAAATATTTGCAAGAGCAGCGGCTGCTGGTTGAGGAAGCCCTGCGGCGGCACATGCTGGCGGCGGCGGGCGATTTCGCCGCGCATGTCGAGACCATGCGCTACAGCCTTTTTGTCGGCGGCAAGCGCGTCCGGCCCATCCTCTGCCTTGCCGCAGGCCGCTGCGTCAGCACCGCGCCGGATTTAGACGAGCAGCTCCTGCCTGCCGCCTGCGCCTTGGAGTGCATTCACACCTATTCGCTGATCCACGACGACCTGCCCGCGATGGACAATGACGACCTCCGTCGAGGCCAGCCAACCTGCCATAAAAAATTTGGCGAAGCTGAGGCCATTCTTGCTGGCGACGGCCTCGTGACCTATGCCTTTGAACTTCTTGCCAGCGAGCAGTTTTCCGGCCCAGCCCCGGCAACGCGCCTCCGCCAGCTCGCCATTCTGGCCAAAGCCGCAGGCCCGCTCGGCATGGTCGGCGGTCAATTCCTCGACATTGCCAGCGAGGAAAAACAGATTCCTTTCGAGCTGCTCCAGACTATCCACCGCTCAAAGACCGGCGCGCTGCTCACCGCCGCTGTGCAGATGGGCGCGGTCGGCGGCGGCGCGGATGAGGCGCAGTTGCAGGCCCTGACAGAATACGGCCAAGCAGTCGGCCTCGCCTTCCAAATTGCCGACGATCTGCTGGATGTCACGGCCTCCACGGCGCAGCTCGGCAAAACCGCCGGGCATGATGCCGAGCAGGGCAAGGCGACCTATCCCGCGTTTTTTGGAGTGAAAAAAAGCCGCGCTTTAGCGGACGAGGCGGCGGAACGGGCCGTCGTCGCCCTTGCGGATTTTGATAAACGGGCCGAGCCGTTGCGTGCTCTGGCACACTATATCGTCAGCCGGACACATTGAGATGATTGTTGTCGAAAACCTTGTTTACGAATATTGGGACACCAAGGCGCTGGATCAGGTCTCCTTCAAGATTGCGGCAGGCGCGATCACTGCGCTGGTCGGCCCCAACGGCGCAGGAAAAACCACCTTATTCAAATGTGTTGCTGGCTTGACCAAACCCAGCGGCGGCTCAATTGCTGTCGGCGGCATCAATGTGCTGGAAGAGCCGCGCCGCTGCCATGAGCTGATGGGATTTCTGCCGGATTTCTTTGGCCTGTACGACGCGCTGACTGTCCAGCAGTCTTTGGAGTATTTCGCGCTGGCGCAAAACCTTGACCGCCGTTTGGCGAAAGAGCGGGCCGCTGAAGTGGCGGAGCTGCTTGATCTGAGCGGAAAATTCCGCAGCCGGGCTGCTTCGCTGTCACGGGGAATGCGCCAGCGGCTGGCCATCGGTCAGGCTATGATCCATTATCCGAAAGTCCTGCTGCTGGATGAGCCAGCTTCCGGGCTGGATCCAGAGGCGCGAATCGCGCTGGCCGAATTGTTCCTGCGGTTGAATGCGGAAAAAAAGATGACCCTTGTCGTCTCGTCGCATATTCTCGCCGAGCTGGATCAGTATGCTAACGAAATGCTTGTGCTGCGCGATGGACGTGTGGTTGAGCATCGTTCTGTCATCTCAAAAAACGGCAGCAGAAAGGTTATCATTCGTTCTGCCAGCGGTCGGGAACGCATCGCGGAGCTTGCCGGGCAGGTGAACAGCGTGACAGGCGTGCGTGAGGAGCAAGGCGCAGTCTGCGTTCAGTTCAGCGGCACTGATGAGGGTTTGGCCTTGCTGCTGAAGGAACTGGTGCAACACGGCGTTGCGGTGACAGAATTTTTCTGCAAAAAAGAAGGCGTGCAGGAACAATATCTTGAAACTGTCAAAATGTGAGCTGCCATGATTTGGAATCCTGAATTTAGAAAGAATATCCAGCTTGAAATAGATTCAGTTAAGCTAATACTAATGCCGATAGTGCTTGGCATGGTGTTTGTATCAGTCTATTTGAGCAACACAAAAGAATTAGCAGCCCAGCCGATGCAAATAACATCGCTGGTTCTTTTTACACTGCTTGTTTTTGTGTGGGGAACAAAGATGGTAGTTGAGTCATTGGTCAATGAATTCAACAACCGGACTTGGGACAGCCAGAGGATGACCGCCATCAGTCCGTGGAGCTTGGCGTGGGGCAAGCTATTCGGCAGCAGCCTGTTTGCGTGGTACGGAGGCCTGTACTGCCTGCTGGTTTTCGCCGTAACATCTTTGGCGGTTCCGACGAAAGATGCGCAGCTCATGCTGAAGGCATTACTGATCATGATTTTTGCAGGCTGCTGCATTCAAACAATTTTGTTTATTTCCATCCTGACAGAATTTGCTAAAAAAAGGGAAGCAGACAAGATGACTGATTCCTCGTATTCAGTGCTTGGCATCCTCTTGCTTGTAAAAGTTTCGCTAATAGAAGCTGCCGTACATGATACGAAAAGCGTCATGCACTGGCACGGCATTGCTATACTTCCGATTGATATGCTGCTGTATTCATCGGTATTCTTTTGCCTCTGGGGAATTGTTGGAATGCACCGGGCAATGCGAAAAGAGCTGCAATATGAAAACTGGCCGACAGCATGGGCACTCTTTCTTCTCAGCTTAATGATATATTGCATTGGGTTTATTCCACCTGGATTCATTCAAGGTGCGCCGCTCTTGTTCCTATTTTGCTGGATATCTTTTATGATTGCCATCAGCTTGTTTTATCTTATGCTGCTGGTGGAAGCGAAAAATCTTGTTGACCTCAGGCTGCTCATAACCGGAATACGGCAAGGCGCATGGTCTGCTTTGGCGGTGAAAATTCCATCTTGGCTTGTCTCTTTGCTGTTCGCCGCCTGCATCTGCGTCCTGATGCTGTTTCTTGCAGGGACAGCCGATTTGTCCTCCATATATAATGATTATACTTTTTTCATCCCCCAGCTGCCACCTCTGACGTTGCTTTGTTTCTGCCTGCGCGATCTTGGCATTGTCCTCCATGTGAACTTCAGTTCCACAAAAAAGAATCGGGACATGGTCGCGCTGTTCTATCTTGCCATTCTGTATCTGCTGCTGCCGCTGCTGTTGAGCATTGCTGAAGCAGAGGCTCTTCTGCCGTGGTTTATTCCAATTCCTAACGCAGGGCTGCTGAACTCTGCGCTGCCCGTCGCCGTCCAAGCTGGCTTCATGCTGCATCTTGCAGCAAAAAGATTGCGGCAGAAGAGCAAGCAAGCTGACAATATCCCGCAATAATCGGCAAGGGTGATTTATGAGCGATGAAACAAAAAAATGACATGAACCGGACAGCACTTGCCTTCATGAGTTATGTGAATGAGGACGACCGTCATGACAACGGCTGGATGACGCAGTTCCGCGAACGTCTGAGCGGCGAAGTGCGGATACACACCGGCGAGCCGTTCGACATCTTTCAAGACCGCAAGGACATTGCTTGGGGCCAGCAGTGGCAGGAGCGCATCAACCAGTCGCTCGATGCGGTCACCTTTCTCATTCCTATCCTCACGCCAGCATTCTTCAAAAGCACGGCCTGCCGGGATGAGCTGGAGCGGTTCCTGAAGCGGGAAGAGGCACTGGGCCGGGGTGATCTCATCCTGCCGGTTTATTATGTCAATTGCCCTGTGCTGCAAGACAAAGCCAAGCGGGAACAGGACGAGCTGGCGAAGACTATCGCGGCTCGGCAGTATGCAGACTGGCGGGACTTGCGCTTTGAGGACTTCACCTCGTCGCAGCTTCGTAAAGCCCTTGCGAAGATGGCGCAGCAGATTATGGCAGCCTTGGAGCGAAGCCAAACAGAAACATCTCGCCAGCAACCTGAGAAGGAAAGCGAGAAGCCTTCCAGCACTGCCAACACGTTCCAATCTTCTGGCGGGACACAGAGTATTGCGCAGGGCAGCAATGCCATAGGCACTCAGATCAACAACTATTACGCTCCGCCACCGCAAGAGAGTAAACCGCAGCCTGCACCAGCAGTAAAGACAGAACCGCCGACTGTAGTGGTGGATGCTCGGTATCGTGCTGACTACACAAAAATCAATAAAGCCATTAAAGCAGTCGAACCAGGCACACGGATACTTGTGCGACCGGGTTTGTACAAAGAAGGTATTGTGATTGATAAGCCGGTTGAGATCATAGGCGATGGAGAGCGAAGCGAGATTGTGATTGAGGCATACGGCAAGGAAGCTATTGTATGTCTGGCTGACATGGGGAGAGTTGCCAATCTCACTCTGCGCCAACTTGATGGCGAAAACGATTGTCTCGTTATCGGTGGCGGAAAATTTACGCTGGAAGATTGCGATGTTTCAAGCCAAGGTAGTTCAAACTGCGTAGCAATCGAACGCTGCATAGGTTCTCATTCTTTATCCCATCCAGATGCTTACATACGCCGCTGCTGCATTCATGGTGGAAAAATTGGTGTCTTTGTCAGGCTGAGTAGTAAAGGAACGCTGGAGGATAACTCTATATTCGCTAATACGTTAGCTGGAGTAGCAATTGTGATCACCTATAATGTAATTATGCGCCGCAACAAAATATATCAGAATAGCGGTTGTGGTATTTGGATATTCGCAGATGGAGGCGGTATCTTTGAGGATAATGACCTTAGTGGCAACGCCGAAGGAGCTTGGGAAATTGAGCCAGACTGCGAAGCAAACGTGCAGCGACGCGGCAATAAGGAGTAGTGCGTTTCGCGAAACGCCACTACAGCACAGACGGTCATTCAGCGGGGTGGGAATGTTCTCCGCCCGTTGTTCCTCTGGCCGGTTCTGTGTAAAATGAGGCTGCCACGCAACGCTTTTCGTGCAAGTTAACAGACAAGTTTCCATGATCACTGTTCATCCGCAATACCTTGTTGATGCCGCGCTGACCCGCACCGCAGTCCTCATTCCTGCTGCTGAATGGGAGCAGATTCTTGAAGAGCTGGAGGAGCTGGATGACATCCGCGCCTACGACGCAGCCAAAGCTGGTCCGCAGGAGACCAGCCCCTTTGCTCAGGCACTGAAATAACTGTCATACAATCCGTTGCGCGACTATTTTAACTGCATAAATGATTATGGAATTTGAAACCGTGATCGGGCTGGAAGTTCATGCCCAGATGAAGACCAAGAGCAAGATATTCTGCGGCTGCTCCACCGAGTTCGGCGCGCCGCCCAACACCCAGACCTGCCCGGTCTGCCTCGGAATGCCGGGTTCGCTGCCCGTGCTCAACCAGCAGGTGGTGGAGAACGGCATCAAGCTGGCCTTGGCCGTGGACGCGCAGATCAACCGGGAAAACCGCTTTGCCCGCAAGAACTACTTCTACCCCGACCTGCCCAAGGGTTACCAGATTTCTCAGTTCGAGAAGCCCATTGCCGAGCATGGCCGCCTCGAAATCGAGGTCAACGGCGCGAAGAAGACTATCGGCATCACCCGCGCCCACATGGAGGAAGACGCTGGCAAGCTGATTCATGACGAGCGCGAGCCGAAGAGCTACGTTGATCTCAACCGCACCGGCACGCCGTTGCTGGAAATCGTCAGCGAGCCGGACTTGCGCTCGCCGGAAGAGGCGGCGGCGTATCTCAAGCAGCTGCACGCCATAGTCCGCTGTCTCGACATCTGCGACGGCAACATGCAGGAAGGCAGTTTCCGCTGCGATGCGAACATCTCGCTGCGGCCCAGAGGTCAGGAGAAGTTTGGCACCCGCACCGAGCTGAAGAATATGAACTCCTTCCGCAATGTGCAGATGGCTCTCGAATACGAGGAGCGGCGGCAGCGGGACGTTCTCCTTGATGGCGGCAAAGTGACGCAGGCCACGCTGCTCTGGAACCCGGACACAGGCCGCACTGAGGAGATGCGCGGCAAGGAGGAGGCGCACGACTACCGCTACTTCCCCGACCCCGACTTGGTGCCGGTGCTGATTGACGAGGCGTGGATTGAGCGGCTGCGGCAAAGCCTGCCGGAGCTGCCCAAGCAGCGGCGGCTGCGCTTCATCGAGCAGCTTGGCTTGCCAGAAGAGGCTGCGGCTATCCTGACTGCCTCCCGTGAGCTGGCGGACTACTTCGAGCAGGTCTGCGCCAGCTTCAGCAATGCGAAGAAGGCGGCCAACTTCATTTGCACGGAGCTGCTGCGGGAGTATGCGCCAGAGCAGATCGGCGAATGCAAGGTGCAGGCAAGCCAGTTAGCTGCTCTGCTGGCGATGGAAGAAAAAGGCACGATCTCCGGCAAGATTGCCAAGACCGTCTTTGCCGAGATGCTCGCCAGCGGCGCAGACCCAGAGCAGATCGTCAAAGAGAAAGGTTTGGTGCAGATGAGTGACGAAGGCGAGCTGCTGGCTGCGGTGCAGGCGGTTGTCGCCGCCAACCCGGAGCAGGTGCAGCAGTACCGCGAGGGCAAGACCAAGGTCATGGGTTTTTTGGTTGGCCAGCTCATGAAGCAGACCAAGGGCAAAGCTAATCCGCAATTGGCGAACAAGCTGCTGCTGGAGGCGTTAGGGCAGGTCTCATAACGGCAATTCTGGCGGCAACTCAGCACCCTGCAACAGCTTCCGTGCGTTCCCTCGAATTTGGCAGACAAGCGGCAAGATGGCTGATCTGTCCAAACTGCAATCATGGACATGCTGGCGGAGGACAGCGGGGAGGAGAAGTTGCCGGATGACCGGAAATAATGCGGGCGGTTGCTTGAACGCTTTCAGCGCGAAGCGGCTGCGGAACTGAGCGCGGTCTTATAGAGCGTGGCATAACGGCGGCCTGTCTCCTCCCAGCTCAGGCCGAGCGCGGCAACTGTGCGGCGGGCTTGCTCGCCCATGCCGCGCCGTTCTGCCGTTCTGCTGAGAAGCTGCGTCATCTGCGCGGCCAATTGCCGCGCATCGCCGGGCGGAAAAAGCAATCCTTCCTTGCCCGGCGTGATTAAATCCTGCACCGCTGGAATGCTGCTGGCCAGCACCGGCAGTCCGGCAGCCATCGCCTCCAGCACCACGTTCGGCCTGCCTTCAGCAAAGCTGGCGAAGACAAAAATATCCGCCTGTCCCATCCAATCCGGCATCTCCTCCGGCGCGACTGCGCCATGAAAGCGCACCTTGCCGCTCAAGCCCTTTGCTTGGCAGAATGCCTCCAGTTTTTCCCGTTCCGGCCCGTCGCCGACGATGTCCAGCAGCCAGTCTTTTTCCGCCAACACCGCCGCCGCTTCTAAAATCACCTGCACTCCTTTGCCGGGCAGCAGATTGCCTGCATACAAAAAGCGCGGCGGCGCGGCGGCATAGTCTCGCCTGTCGCTCGCTACGAAAAAAGCCGGAGCGATACCGTTGGCGATCACACTGATCTTGTCAGCAAAGGCAGGGAAGCGGGCGGCCAAGGTCTGCTGCAAGGACGGGCTGACCGTGACCACCTGTCTGCTGAGATGAAAACAGCAGCGCACCAGCAGGCGCATCAGGCCGGATTTTGCCATTAAATTGACATCGCTGCCGCGCAGGGTGGTGATGACCGGTTTTCTCAGCAGCAGCCCGGTGATGCCTGCAATCACCCCGTTGATGGACCAGTTGGCGTGAATGATGTCCGATTTTCGGGCAAGCCAGCAGGTCGCGATGAAACAAGAGGACAGCAGCACTGGCAGAAGCAGCAGGTTCAGCTTGCTCTGCCCCAGCGCGGCGGTGATGCCGCCTTCGCCGTGGGCCAGCCGCTGCCAGCTTTTCGGCGCGTAACGGAAGGGCCGCAGCTCATAACGAGACGATGCGGCGTATTTTTCAGTGCCGCAGTCGTCCGGTGTCAGGACTGTTGCGCGGACATCCTCTGGCAGGTTCTCGACCAAACGAAGGATAAAGACCCCGCTGCGGGAGTCCTTGGTCAGCGGGAAGGAGGTGGTGAGCAGAAGAACCTTCATGCAGCAAGGCGCAACTTTCCCTCGGCTATCTGGTACTTTTCCCCCGTGTGCGGACAAACCGCCTCGCCGTCGCCGGTCAGCGGCAGATCAAGCCGCTCGCCGAAGCGGCTCATCCAGCCGATCTGCCGTGCCGGACAGCCGACCATCAGGGCGAAGTCCGGCACATCCGCCGTCACCACTGCGCCTGCGCCGACAAAGGCATAGCTGCCGACCGTGATGCCGCAGACTACGGTGCAATTCGCGCCCAGCGTCGCGCCACGCTTGACCAAAGTCTGGCGGTACTCGTTTTTGCGCGGGAACTCGCAGCGCGGATTGTACACATTGGTGAAGACCATGGACGGCCCGCAGAAGACATAATCCTCCAGCGTCACGCCCTCATAGACCGAGACGTTGTTCTGAATCTTGCAGCCCTTGCCGACTTTCGCTTTCGGGCCGATGACCACATTCTGGCCGATGCTGCATTCCGGGCCGATTTCTGATCCGGCCAAAATGTGGCTGAAATGCCAGATTTTGGTGCTGTGGCCGATGACAGCGGCCTTGTCAACAATTGCGCTGGGATGGGCCTGCCAGCTTTTTTCCTCCGCCTGCTCGACCGCCACTGTCGCCCCGCTTTCCAGAGCCTGCTGACAGCGGTTGAGCACCTTGAGCACGTTCAGCCCTTCTTTGCCGTCGGTGTACGGCGGTTTGCGGCTGGCGATTGCGTCAAGGAAGGCTTGGCATTCGGCCAGGAGCGGCTCGCCTTCAGGCAGGGGTACGCGGGCGGCTTCAGCCTTGTGCGCCACCGGAATGTTGCCTGCCCATTCCACCGAATGCGGATAGAGCAGGAGCTTGTCCGGCCACGGCGCGGTGTCGTCAAAGACCGCCATCTTTTTGTCACCGACCACAACCAACTTCTGTTCCTTGAAGGGATGCAGCCACGAGACAAAAATATGCGCCCGCACTCCGCTGGCGAAGTTGAGCAGGCTGACGGTGGTGTCAGCAATTTTGCGGTGCAGGTAGTTGCCGCCTTGGGCTTGGATGGACTCCGGCATCTCGCCGAGCAGACCAAGGATGACGGAAATGTCGTGCGGCGCGAACGACCAGAGGACGTTCTCCTCCCGCCGCAGCTTGCCGAGATTGAGCCGGTTGGAATAGATGTACTGGATGCGGCCAAGCCCGCCTGCGTCAATCAGCTCCTTCAGCTTCAGCACTGCCGGATGATACCAAAGCAGATGGCCGACCATCAAAATGCGGCCCTGCTTTTCCGCCAGCGTGATCAGCTCCGCGCCTTCCGCCTCGCTCAGACAGAGCGGCTTTTCGACATACACATCCTTGCCCGCCAGCAGGGCATCTTTTGCCTGCTGGGCATGGGCAATTGCTGGTGTAGCTAAAACCACACCTTGCACAGCCTCATCAGCCAAGACCTCGCTGTAGGCGCAGCACCCTATGGTGCCCGGATATTGATCCGTGAATTTGCGTACCGCTTCTTGGCTGATATCGCAAACTGTACGCAATGCGCCAAGATTATAAAAATTGCGGACAAGATTCTTGCCCCAATAGCCTGCGCCGATCACGGCGATATGTTTGCTGTGCATGGCAGTAACGTTACAAGTTGAATAAAAAAGTTACAGCTCCGCCGCTTTCTTCAACGCCGCCAGCAGCGTGTCGCGACGGCTCTCATCCAGCTTGACTGGAATCTGGTACACCAGCGTCCTGTTCATCAGCTCGGCGGAGGCGGGCAAGGCCTGCGGATCATACACCACCCTGCGTTTGCCGTGAGCATTGAAGGGCCAGCCGTTCTTGGCCAAGGTTTTGCCGCCGAGAAGATGTTCCCACGATGGATAGAAATGCCACGTGTTTTCGCCGAAATTGATCGCCCCGGCATTGTTCTCGCGCAGGATTTGGTTGATCTGCGCCGCCCGCGCCTTGTCTGGCAGCATGAAGGCGAGAAAGGTTGCGGAATCACCCTGCTCATCAAGAATCTCGCGGAAGCTCACTCCGCTGATCTTCGCCGCCGCATCTTTGAGAATGGCCTTGTTCTTCCGCTGCTCGGCAACAATCATATCCAGCTTCGCCAATTGCGCCAGACCAATCGCGCCTTGCAGCTCCATCATCCGGTAGTTGAAGCCGATGAAACGCCGCCCTTCGCCGCCGCGCCCGCCGGGATTGACCACATGGTCATGGCCGTGATCATGATATTCCGAGCAGCTACGCCACAATTCCTCGTCGTTGGTGATGACCATGCCGCCTTCGCCAGTGGTCATGGTTTTGACCGCATCAAAGGAAAAAGTGCCGCAGTGGCCGAAGGTGCCGAGATGCTGGCCGTGCAGCCGTCCGCCAGCCGCCTGCGCCGTGTCCTCCAGCACCGGAATGCCGTGCTGGTCGGCAATCGCCTTGATTTCTTTGATCCGCGCCTGCGCGCCAAGCATGTGCACCGGGATGATCGCCTTGGTCTTCGGCGTGATCTTCTTTGCCAAATCCGCCGGATCCATGTTCAGCGTCTGATCAATCTCCGTGAAGACCGGCACCGCGCCGACATCCAGTATCGCCTCCCACGTGGCGACAAAGGTGAAGCCCTGGGTGATGACCTCGTCGCCGATGCCCACGCCCAGCGCGGACAAGGCCACCTTGAGCGCGGCGGTGCCTGAAGTCACGGCCTGCGCATGAGCCGCGCCGGTGTATTGAGCAAACGCCTGCTCAAATTCGCGCACCTTGTACACGCCCTTGCGCTGCGGCCCGAATTCATAACGGAACAGCACGCCGGTGTCGAACACCTGCAAGACCTGCTGCTTTTCTTCTTCGCCAAAAACCTCAAAACCAGGCATGGTTGTCCCTCGCAGTGGTTGTTATACGGCAAGCCGTTTTTTAATCTTGTTTTTCTCATCGCAGAGCAGGATGGTCGGCTCAAAATTCGCCAGCTCGCTTTCGTCATACTGAGCGTAAGTGACAATAATCACCAAATCGCCGACATGCCCCTTGCGTGCCGCCGCGCCGTTCAGGCCGATCACCCCGGAACCAGCTTCTCCCCGGATGGCGTAGGTTTCAAAGCGCTCGCCGTTGTTGATATTATAGATACAGACCTGCTCGAATTGAACAATGCCAGCGGCATTCATCAAATTTTCGTCAATGGTCATACTGCCTTCATAATTCAAATCCGCCTGAGTGATTGTCACCCGGTGAATCTTGGATTTAAGCATTGTGCGCTGCATAAAATGATAGTTGTGAAGAATGACGTGCTGATTCGGGCAACTTCAGCCTTTGATGAAATACGGAATGAGCATTAAAACGAATCCGACAAGCAGCATCAGATAGATGTTGGAGATGAAATAAGGAAAAACGCAGAGCACCATTCCTGTGCAGAGCGGAACGAACGCCTGCTGCTTTTTCCCATAAATGAAGTATCCAGAGCCGACGGCTCCAAACATGATGCCCCAGAAAAGCTGCGCCGGAGTGCCCATTTTTTAATAGAATTTCAAAATCATGATCAAAATCATGAAGGATAATGCACCGCCAGCCAGACAGTCTGCTTACCTAGGTCTGTCCAAGAAACTTTATGTTTTTCGTGGGCAGGAATATGCAAAAAATCTCCTTTGTTCAGCATCACTTGGCGGCCATCTTCAAAAAAAATGGCTCCATCCCCTTCAAGAACAAGCACCCATTCGTTACCATCTTGGTCATACCATCCTTCTGCTGGGGAAGTGTGACCTTGAGAGACTATCCGCTCGATTTTTATATTTTTATTTTGCAGCAGAATATCAAAAACTTCGGTCGCAGATTTTTTCGGCAATGACGTAAAAATATTGCCGGTCATTTTTCGAAAGGAATTAACCCGGCAATAATCTCTTTCATCTTTTTCAGCAGGCCAAAGATTTCCTTAATGTCCTCTTTCGTGGCATCGTAGGCCAAACTTCCTGCATAATTTTGCCCATTCAGCACAACAAAAAACCAGAGTCTCCCCATGACACAGCAGCCATACACCGGCTTCCCGTCATTGTTCAATTTCTGCGCCGCCACCATTGTAACCAGCAGTTGTCCTAACGGATCACCGGATGAATCGTGCTCTTTCTTAAATTCATGAATAAAAAAATAGGGATGTTTCGGATAGCGTTTTCCGCTGGCAACGAAGAAATCAACGGTTCCGCCTAACGTGTCATTTTCTATGGTGACAGAAATCTCCCGCTCAATAAATGACTGATACCGTTCTTCATCAAAATTAACTGCCGTCAGCACCGGAAAAATAAATTTCCCCTTCAGCTCTCCTTCATTCCAATCCCAGACATGATCTTGCAGCTTGCCGCAAAATTCCTGCAACAGCTTCTCTTCTGTTGGAGCAAGCACGATCGGAGCATTCAGCCATTGCTCCAATATTTCATGGTACTTGCAGAAACTAAGGTTAAACTGCTCTTCAACTTCAGCAATTGTCCATTTTGAAAATGGTTTCATAGCACCTTGCCATTATCAATCAGCCGCACCTTGCCGCCGATTTTCACCGCCAAGGCCAGCACGGTCTGTTCATCAATCTCGGCAGCGTGCTGCAAGGTGTTCTGATGAACAAAGCTGATATAATCCACCGCTGTTTCCGGGAAAGAATGGATGAAATCTCGTAAGGCGGCAGCCAGCCGCTCCGCGCTGCGCTCGCCCTCGGCGGTCATTTTGCGGGCCAAGGTGATGGCGCGGGAGAGACTGAGCGCGGCTTCCCGCTGCGAGGGCGCAAGATAGGTGTTGCGCGAACTCAGAGCCAGCCCGTCTGCCTCCCGAACGGTGGGATGCGCGACGATCTCCACGCCCAGATTGAGATCGGCGGTCATCCGGCGGATCACGGCAAGCTGCTGAAAATCCTTCTCGCCAAAGACGGCCACGTCTGGCCGGACTATTTGAAAGAGCTTGCAGACCACCGTGGCCACTCCGGCGAAATGACCGGGCCGTGACGCGCCGCAGAGCTGGCCGGTCAGCTCCGCGCCGACCGTCACCGTGGTGCAAAATTCGGCTGGGTACATATCCGCCGCTTCCGGCGCGAAAAGCGCCTGCACGCCTGCGCTTTCCGCCATTGCCCGGTCGCGTTCAAAATTACGGGGATAAGCGGACAAATCCTCCTGCGGGCCGAACTGGGTCGGATTGACAAAGAGACTCACCGCCACCTGATCAGCAAGCTGCCCAGCCCGGCGCATCAAACTGAGATGGCCTTCATGAAAAAAGCCCATCGTCGGCACCAAAGCGATGCTGCGCCCGGCCTTGGCCTGCTCTTTGGCCCAAGCGATCATTGCGGCGGGATGACGGATGATCTGCATGTTACTTCAGCAGCCGGTTCAAACTGGCCTGCACCAGCTCGCGCTCCGGGAAACTATGCACCGGCGCGCCTTCTTTCTTTTCCTTGCCCAGCTCGGTCAGGCCCATGTATTGCTGGTACATCTGCACCGCCTTGTCCTTCTGGCCCATTGCCTCATAAACCCGGCCCAAGCTGTCCAAAGCCATCGGCTCAAAGCCCTTAAATCCCTTGAGCTGCTGATACGCCGCCTCAGCCTTGTCAAACTGCTTGTCCTGCTCATAGAGACCGCCAAGATTGACCAAAAGCAGCGGCTTGAGCGCATTTTTCGCCGAAACCTCCGCCTCCACGGCGGTCAGCTTGGCAATGGCCTCCTTGATCTTGCCGTCCTGCTGGTCAAAGTGGGCCAGCGCGATCCGGCTCCACAGGGCGGACGGCGTGGAGCCATAGTCGTCCGCGACCTTCTGGAGCGCGGCCCGCTTCTGCGGCCCGTCCGCGATCTCCACCGCCTGATCATAAGCTGCTGCCGCCTTGTTCAGGCTGTGTTCGTGCCACGCGCTATAGAGGGAACCACCAGTGACTGCCACTGCCGCGACTATGACAAACAGCCAAATTGCGCGTTGATTCTTCTGAAGAAAGGTGACAGTGGCAGGCGGCAGATGAAACTGATCAAGTGCGCCGGGCGTGCCGACAGCGGCCTGTTCTTGCAAAGTGACGTTGAAAACATGTTTTGGTTTGCTGTCCATGTTTCGTTCTCGACGTTATGGATGAAGTTGCTGCGCCATTTCCGGCTTGCAGGAGTGAGCAAAATATTATACCGTGCTGCTTGAAAAAGACATTATCTTTTGCAGTTCAGCCGCTCTTTCGCCGCTCATGAACCATAGCCAGCATGTCTTCAGCGTGGCCGAACTGGCCGCCGCCGCCCGCGATGTTCTGGAGGGCTGCTTCGCCTTGGTCAGCGTGGCCGGGGAGATTTCCGGCCTGCGCCAGCCGGTCTCCGGCCACCTCTATTTCACCCTCAAGGATGAAGATGCCCAGCTCAAGGCCGTGCTCTTCCGAATGCAGCGGCGGCAGTTGGAGCGGCAGCCCAAGGATGGCGATTTTGTCGTCTGCCGGGGCAGACTCTCAGTCTATGAGCAGCGCGGCGACTGCCAGTTTATCGTGGACGGGCTGGATGTTCAGGGCGCGGGCGGCCTGCATCTCGCTTTCGAGCGGCTGAAACGGCGGCTGGCCAAGGAGGGGCTGTTTGACGAGGGCAAAAAGAAGCCGCTGCCGCCCTTTCCTGATCACATCACTTTGGTGACTTCGCCGAGCGGCGCGGCGGCGCACGACTTCATCCGCGTGGCCCGCGACCGCTGCCCGCAGGCGTGGATCAGCTTGTATCCCGCTTCAGTGTAGGGCGCGAACGCGGCAGCGGAACTGCGCGAGGCTCTTGTGAAAATCAACCGGCAGGCCGCGCTGGGCCGAATGGACACAGACATCATTGTCCTCTGCCGGGGCGGCGGCTCCTTTGAGGATTTGGCCGCCTTCAACGACGAGCGGCTGGCGCGGGAAATTCGGCGTTCAACGATTCCGGTGGTCAGCGCGGTCGGGCACGAGATTGATTTCACCATCGCTGATTTTGCTGCTGATCTCCGCGCTCCAACGCCCAGTGCGGCGGCGGAAATGCTTCTGCCCGACAACGCCGCCCTTGCCGACCAAACCGCAGCGTTGACCCGGCGGCTGCGGCTGGCGATGCGCACGTTGCTGGTGGACAAGCAAGCCTGCCTTGCCAGCTTGGAACATCGGCTCCGGCAAACAAGCCCGGCGCAGGCTCTTGCCGCGCAGGAGCAAAAACTGGCCGAGCTGGAGCGGCGATTAGCGCAGGCGACAAACCGGCTGCTTCGTGAAAAGGAAGAAAATTTGGCGCGAGCGGCGGGTCTGCTCGACGCAGTCAGCCCGCTGGCGACATTGGCTCGCGGCTATGCGGTGGCAAGAAAAAACAGCGGCGCGGTAATTACAGCGACGGCGCAGGTGGAACCGAGCGAGGAAATTGAGATTTTACTGCGCAAAGGTCGGCTGCGCTGTGCGGTTGTCGGCAAAACTTGATGCCGTCAGGACGCTGCTTCTTCCGTCTCCGCTTTCCCTGCCTCATGCAAGACCAGCACCGCCGCCGGGTCACGCTCGGCAATTTGCTGCGCGGCTTTCGCAGGCACCACCTCCACGCCGTCTTTGCTTCTGACTATCGCCAGCAGGCCGCGACTGAGCCGTTCAGTCATCTCCTCCGCGACAAATATCCTGTCGATCTTCTTTCCCTGCACGACAAAATAGTACGGACAGCCGCGTCCGTCCCGCTTCAGGCGGTTCGTCTCAATGAGCTGTTTGATCTGCGCTTGCAGCTCGTGCTGTTTTTTCTCCTCAGCCAACTGCCGATTCAGCTCCCGGCTTCGTTCTGCCGCCGCTACCTGTTCAGCAAGATTGACTGTCGGTTTGACCGGCTCTTTTTGCTTCCGGTTCTGATACAGCTCCTGCTTGACTTTGCTGACCTGTTTTTTGCTGACCAGACCAGCCTTGAGGAGCTGCGCTTGTAACGGGTTATTGCCCATGATGAAGAGATGAAACCTGAATTCAAGTTGTAAACTGGATTGAGAAAAAAATGAGCTGTGGCAGTATGATGGCTCAATTGCTCACGGCAAGCAAGAAGAGCGCGCATGTAATCACCGAAGCAGATCGTAACCAGATTTATGCGTTGAAGCAAGCAGGATTTAAATCATCCGCCACAGTCTTGCAGCTCAGTCGGCACCCGTCAGCCATCTGTAGGGAATTGCGCCGTAATCGCGGTCTCCGCAAATATCGTCTCCGACAGGCGCGGCGGATGGCTGACACCTTGTCAGGCTTGGGAACGGGGACTTGATGCAAATACGAACGGGCTTGCACGCCATACAGTTAAAATACAACAAAAAAGGAGTCAAGCGTCTCCGCTTGACTCCTTGCATTTGCTGGTCGGAACGAGAGGATTTGAACCTCCGGCCCCCTGAACCCCATTCAGGTGCGCTACCAGGCTGCGCTACGTTCCGAAATCATTTTGTTGGGCTATATCTACCATTTTCCGGCGCGGACTGTCAACAGCTACTTGCCCGCCTGCGCCGTTTTTAGACCTCAGTTCTCGTCCTCGTTGAGCAGCTCGCGCAGGCGTTTGGAGGGCCGGAAGGTGACCATCTTGCGCTTGGTGATGGTCATGGACTCGCCGGTGCGGGGATTGCGGCCACGGCGGGGCGACTTACCGCGCACAGTCAGTGTGCCGAACTGCACCAGCTTGAGCGACTCGCCGTTGACCAGCGTGTCCTTCATCGCCGCAAAGATAGTGTCCACCATCTTGGCCGCGTTGCGCTGGGAGATGCCCAGCCGCTCGTTGATGGAAATCGACAGTTCCTTGCGGGTCACATTGCCTTTGTCTGCTTCTTCTTTCTGCTCGTTCATGCTGCCTCCTTGATTTCGCGATATCTGCCGCCGAAGCGGGACATCAGCGAGCTGACTATTTTTTCGTGGAAGCCGTTGACCGTCTCGTCGTCGAGCGTCCCTTCTGCGGAACGGTAGGTGACGGTCAAGGCCACGCTTTTCATGCCGTCTGCAATCGGCTTGCCGCTGTACACGTCAAAAATATCAGCATATACCACATGCTGCATCCTGTGGTCAAGGATATCTTGCAGGAGGTCGCCCGCCGCCACGCTCTCCGGCACCAGCAGGGCGATGTCGCGCCGCATCGAGGGATAGCGGTTGAGCTGGCTGAAACTCTTCGCCGACGCTGGCAGGGCATTGAACGGCTCCAGCTCCAGTTCGAGGAAATACACATCCTGCTTGATGCCGAAGGCGCGGGCGACCGCGCGGGGCACCTTGCTGATCAGACCAAGCTGCTCGCCGCCTGCCATGATGCGGAGGATGGAGCCGGGTTCGGCGTACGGCTGCGCTTGCCCTTCCGCCGCCGCAAAGCTGACAGCCGCTGTCAGCCGCAGCTCGCGCAGCAGAGCTTGCGCCGCACCTTTCAGATCAAAAATATCGCTCTCTTGGCTGGAAAAATAGAGCGGGCTGGCTTCCGGGTGACGGCCTCCGCTGATCACCGCGCAGAGCTGATGCCGCTCAATCGGCTGCTGGCCGGGCGCAGTATAGACAAAGACCTTGCCGGTCTCAAAGAGGCGGACATCTGTCTGCTGAAAGCTGATGTTGCGGCGGACATTGTCCAAGAGGCCGGGCAGGAGCATCGTCCGCATCGCCGCCTGATCTTCGCTGAGGGGATTGAGCAGCTCCACTTGCTGCCGACGCGGATCGTCCGCCGCCAACCTGAGCAGATCGCTGTATTTTTTGCTGACAAAGGAATAATTGACTGCCTCGTAGAAACCCAGCCCGGTCATGGTCGCGGCAATTTTCTGGCGCAGCTGGCGCAGCGGCTTCGGCTGCGGGCAGTCCATCGCCATCACCGGCAGCGTGACCGGAATTTCGTTATAGCCAGTCAGACGGGCCACTTCCTCAATCAGGTCAACCTCGCGCTCAATGTCCACGCGGAAAGCGGGCACGGTCACGCGCAGCAGCTCGCCCTCACCGGCAACGGCGAATTCAATCCCGCGCAGACAGGCGGCAATCTGTCCGCTGCTGAAATTGGTACCCAACAGGTTGTTGACCCGCCGCACCCGCAGCTCAAGCTGAAGCGGCTCTTTTTTGCCCGGATGCTGATCAACGCCGTCCGCCATCGTCGCCCCGGCCAATTCGCAGATAAGCTGCGCTGCCCGTTCCAGAGCCTCAGTCACGCCCTCCGGGTTCACGCCGCGCTCAAAACGGTAGGAGGCTTCCGAGGTCAGATTCAGCCTGCGGGCGGTGCGGCGGATGGAAACCGGAGCAAAACAGGCGGATTCGAGGAGAATGTCGGTGGTCGTGTCCGTCACTTCGGAGTTGAGGCCGCCCATGACTCCGGCCATCGCCACCGGCTTGTCCCGGTCGCAAATCAGGAGCATGTCCGGCTCAAGGCCGCGCTCGCTGCCGTCCAAAGTGGTGAATGCCGTCTCGCCAGCCTGTGGCCGCCGCACAACGATGCCTTGGCCCGCAATCTTCGCGTAATCAAAGGCATGAAGCGGCTGGCCGTACTCCAGCATGACAAAGTTGGTGATGTCCACGATGTTGTTGATCGGGCGCATTCCAACGGCCAAGAGCAGCCGCTGAAGCCACCACGGCGAGGGCTTGACCGTCGCGCCGGTCAGCCTGCGGGCGGCGTAGCGCGGGCAAAGCTGCGGCTCGTCAATGGCCACGGTGAAAGCGGCTGGCTGGGATAAATCCGGCAGCGCGGCCACCGGACGGCGGACAGTCTGGCCCGTCACTCCGGCCACTTCGCGGGCAATGCCGAGCACGCTGGCGCAGTCAGCGCGATTCGGCGTGAGATCAACCTCGATCATCGTATCCGCAAGACCGAGGGCCTCGCGCAGCAGCTGGCCAGAAGCCAAGGCAGAATCCAGCTCGACGATGCCTGCGCTGGCCTCGCTGATGCCCAGCTCCTTCCACGAGCAGAGCATTCCTTCCGAGACCTGGCCGCGCACCTTGGCCTTTCTGATCTCCATGCCGCCGGGCAGCTTTGCGCCGGGCAGGGCGATGGCCGTGACCAAGCCTTCGCGGACATTGGGTGCGCCGCAGACGATGGGCAGAATTTTGTCGCCGACTTCCACTTCGCAGAGAGTGAGCCGGTCTGCGTCAGGATGTCTGCGCACGGACAGGACTTTTGCGGTCTTGACCGCATCCAGTCCGGCGTACAGCTCCTGCACCGCCTCCACTTCCAAGCCAAGCATGGTCAGGCGGGCTGCCAGTTGCTCTGCGGACAGGCCATCAAGGGAGATATAGTTGCCGAGCCAGCTCAGAGTGAGTTTCATAGAATTATTGTATAGGTAACACCAATTATTTTTTTACTTTTTCAAAAAAGCACTTACTTGTTGGGGATATATTTTATAAATCCAATCCCTTGTTCTTGTAGCACGCTAACGTAACGGTCATCTGGAGAAACCACAAATATTTTCTTTGCACCATATTCTCTATAGATATTAATCTGGCGAATCAATTCTCCCAAACTTGGTATTTCGGTTTTAACTTCAAAATAGATAGGATCAGCACAAGGATAATGTCCTTGCTGTATAGTATGAACCTCCCATTTTGGAGACCAAGTGATGCCACTTATTCTATATAAGTCAGCAGGAATAGATATTCCTGCAAGAATAAGTTCAGGGTAATCATATGTTACTTTCAAATCTATAAAACCTACTATATAGTCATTATATCCTTTAACTGGGCACTCCCATATTTTCTTTATATTTGACAGAGACGGTTTAACTGGCACTGGATCAAGTTTTTCTAATCGCGCAGCTTTTTCATGCAATTCTTTTAATAATCCTAAATCCTCTAAGCTTTCTCTGTAACGACTCTCATAATAAGAGGAATACTTATCCGCTTCTTTAAGAGATTCAAATTCTTTGATATCATTTTCAATCCGTCCTTTCCTGCGTTCAAGAAAAAGAAGCAGATTTTGACGACTATTTGAAAAAACTTTTTGATAATCAGATATTATCTCTGAATTCCATTCAGGTTCATGTTTAATCCAACTAGCAATCCTTTCCTCCACAATACTATCCAGCCAGAGCATTATTTCATCATGCTTGGGCTTCTTCATGTCTGTATCCATGAAGCCAAAACGCTGCTGCAAAGTTTTTGCTTTTGGTTCTGCCATAATAAAAAATACCTAATGCCGCTATTCTATATGGAAACGAAAAACGGCTTAGATTTATTAAAACTGCCGGAGAAAACGCAGATCGTTCTCGTAATACAGACGGATATCGTCAATGCCGTATTTGAGCATGGCGATACGCTCCACGCCAAGACCGAAGGCAAAGCCGGAGAACTGCTCCGGGTCGTAGCCAACCATCGTCAGCACCGCCGGATCAATCATGCCCGCGCCGAGAATCTCCAGCCAGCCGCTCTGCTTGCAAACCCGGCAGCCGCTGCCTTTGCAGATCACGCAGGCAATGTCCACCTCCGCGCTGGGTTCGGTAAACGGGAAAAAGCTGGGCCGGAAACGCAGGGGCAGGTCGCCGTGAAAAATGCGGCGGGTGAAAAGAGACAGCACCCCTTTCAGATCGGCGAAGGAGACTTGGCGGTCAACCAAAAAGCCTTCGACCTGATGAAACATCGGGGTGTGGGTGATGTCGGAGTCGCAGCGATAAACCTTGCCCGGCGCGATGTAGCGCAGCGGCGGTTCCTGCTTTTCCATGATCCGCGCCTGCATCGGCGAGGTGTGGGTGCGCAGGAGGAGGGAATCGGACACATAGAAAGTGTCGTGCATGTCCCGCGCCGGATGATGCGCCGGAATGTTGAGAGCCTCGAAGTTGTAATGATCGGTCTCAACGTCCGGGCCTTCAGCCACGGCAAAGCCCATCCCCTCGAAAACGGCGCAGATTTCCTCCATCACCTGGGTGACAGGATGGAGCTTGCCGAAGGGAATGAAACGGCCCGGCAGGCTGAGGTCAAGCTGCTGCCTGACCGTTCGCGAGCCAGCTTCCAGAGCCTCTTTCTTGACCTGAAAGAGACGCTCCACGTCCTGCTTGACCGCATTGGCGGCCTGGCCTAAGCGCGGACGGTCTTCCGGCGCAGCCTGGCCAAGCTGCTTCATAGCTTCGGCCAGCAGCCCTTTCCGGCCCAAATACTTGACCCGGACTTCCTCCAAACCGGCCAGCCCGCTGACCGCTTCCAAAGAGGCTGCGGCCTCAGCCAGCAGCCTGCGCAGCGTTTCTTCCATCAGGCGAGTTTGGCAGCGGCCTGCTTCACCACCGCGCTGAAGGCGGCTGGATCAACAATAGCCAAATTGGACAGCACCTTGCGGTCCAGCTCAATGCCGGCCTTGGTCAGACCGTTAATCAGCCTGCTGTAGCTGATGCCGTTGGCCTTGGCCGCCGCGCTGATGCGGGTGATCCACAGGGCGCGGAAATTGCGCTTGTTGGTGCGCCGGTCACGGTAGGCGTAGCAAAGGGCGCGGTCAACGGCCTCGGCAGCGGTGCGGAACAGACGGCTTCTGCCGCCCCGGAATCCTTTAGCTAAATCTAAGACTTTATTTCTTCTGCGGCGGGCTTTAAACCCGCGTGTGGCGCGTGGCATTGTTTCACTCCGTTTTGCTGAAAATTCGTCGAATTACAGATAAGGCAGCATCCGCCGCACATTTTTGGTGTCCACCGCATCCAGCACGCCGTTCTGGCGCATCCGCCGTTTCCGCTTCGTGCTTTTCGAGGTCATGATGTGAGAGCCGAAGGCTTTGCCGTAACGGACTTTGCCGGTGGCACTCAGCTTGAACCGCTTTGCCGCGCCCCGGTGGGTTTTCATTTTAGGCATGATGAGTCTCCTTAATGGCGCAGGGCCGCAGCCCGCGCTGATTTCTGGTTCTGCTGCAACTGGTGCTCAGGGCTTCGGCCCGACAAACATGATCATGAACCGGCCTTCCATAGTCGGCTCCTGGATGATGGCGCAGTGCTCGCGCAGCGCGTCGGCGATGTGCTTGATCGCCTCCATGCCAACGGTCTGGGCGTGCACAATCTCCCGGCCCCGGAACTGCATGGTTATTTTGACCTTGTTTTTCTTTTCAACAAATTTCAGGATGTTCTTGATCTTGAAATCCAAGTCGTGATCCTCGGTTTTGGGCCGGAACTTCACTTCCTTGGTCTCGACGACCGTCTGCTTCTTCTTCGCTTCCTGCTGCTTTTTTTTCAGCTCGTACCGGTATTTGTCAAAATTCATCACCCGGCAGACCGGAGGACTGGCCTTGTCCGATATTTCGACCAGATCCAGCCCCTGCTCCAAGGCGATCTGGCGGGCTTTCGCCGAGGACATCACACCGAGCTGCTCGCCCTCCGGCCCCAGCAGCCGGACCTCAGGATAGCGGATGTCGTCGTTGATTCTGACTCTGATTTCCTGCTGCGCACCTTTTTTCGGCTTCCGTTTGCTGTCCATTGTCTCCGTTTGTCAGACTGCTCGTTCTTCGCATTCCCGGCGCACCAAGGCCGAGAACTCCTGCGGTGACATGGCGGGCAGGTTCTCACCGCTGCGCTTGCGCACAGTGACGGTGCCTTCCTGCATTTCCCGGTCGCCCGCGATAAGCATGTAGGGAGTCTTCATCAACTGGGCCTCCCGAATTTTATAATTGAGCTTCTCGTTGCGCAGATCAGCCTCGACACGGATGCCCGCCTTGCGCAGCTCTGTCAGCAGCTTGCCGCAGTATTCGGCCTGGCTGTCGGTGATGTTGAGGATCCGGGCCTGCTCCGGGGCCAGCCAGAGCGGGAAGGCTCCGGCGTAATGCTCGATCAGCACGCCGATGAAGCGCTCCAGCGAACCCATCAGGGCGCGGTGAATCATAATCGGCTGATGCTCTGCACCATCCTGACCGGTGTAGCTCATGCTGAAGCGTTCCGGCAGATTGAAGTCCACCTGAATGGTGGAGCACTGCCACGAGCGTCCGAGCTGGTCTTTGATTTTGATGTCGATCTTCGGGCCGTAGAACACGCCTTCGCCGGGATCAACCGAATAGGCCAGCCCTTTTTTGTCCATCGCCTGCTGGAGCGCGCGCGTGGCTAAGTCCCAATTCTCATCGCTGCCGACGTATTTAGCCGGACGGGTGGAAAGATAGACATCATACTCGCTGAAGCCGAAGGTCTGGAGGACGTGCAGGTTCAGGTCAATGATGTTGAAAATCTCGTCTTCGAGCTGATCAGGGCGGCAGAAAATATGCGCATCGTCCTGCGTGAAGCCGCGCACCCGCATCAGACCGTGCAGCGCGCCAGCCCGCTCGTAGCGATAGACCGTGCCCAGCTCGCACCAGCGGATAGGAAATTCGCGGTAGCTGTGCGGCTCGGCCTTATACACCCCGATGTGGAAGGGGCAGTTCATTGGCTTGAGCTGATAGGCGACCTCGTCAATGTCCATCGCCGAGTACATGTTTTCGGCGTAGAAATCCAAGTGGCCGGAGGTCTTCCACAAATCCTGGCGGGCGATGTGCGGGGTGTAGAGGAGCTGATAGCCGTTCTGGTAATGCGCGTCCTTCCAATAATCCTCCAGCAAACGCCGCAGCAGTGCGCCGCGCGGCTGCCAAAGAATCAGCCCCGGCCCGATTTCGTCCTGAATGGTGAAAAGACCAAGCTCCTTGCCCAATTTGCGATGATCACGCCGCTTGGCCTCCTCAATCCGCTCCAGATACTGCTTCAGCTCTTTGGCATCAAAGAAAGCGGTACCATAAATGCGCGTCAGCATGGGATTATTTTCGTCGCCCCGCCAGTAGGAACCGGCCACGCGCAGCAGCTTGAAGCTCTTCAGCCACGAGGTGTCCGGGATATGCGGCCCCCGGCAGAGATCAATGAAATCGCCCTGCTGATAGAGGGAAACAACCGTCTCGCCCTGCGCCGCCAGATCGCGGATCAGCTCAACTTTGTAGGTCTCGCCCTGCTTGGCAAAAAAATCGACAGCCTCGGCAATCGGCAGCTCACGGCGTGAAAACGGCAGGGCCGCTTTGACGATGGCCGCCATCTTCTCCTCAATCGCTGCAAAATCATCCGGCGTGAAGGCGGGCTGACGGTCGAAATCGTAATAATAACCATCCTCAATCGCCGGGCCGATGGTCACCTGCACATTCTGACCGAACAGCTCCTTCACCGCCTGGGCCATGATGTGCGCCGCCGAATGCCGCAGCATCTGCAATGCTTCCGGCGAATCAGCGGTGATCAGCTCCAAGGCGGCATCCTCGCGCAGCGGCGCGGACAAATCAAGGGCCTTGCCGTTGCAGCGCACGGCCACGGCCTGTTTGCGCTGCTTGCCGGAAACCAGCTCTTTGAGCGCGTCCTGGGCGGCGATTCCTGCCGGGAAGCTCTTCGCCTCGCCGCCGGATATGGAGACTGCGATTGAGGTCATGCTTTCTGCCGATAACAGCGTGAAAATGAGGTGCAAAAAAGGAAAGGCTAAAAAGCCAGACGCTGCTCATCTGACCTTTAGCCTTTATGCCCTGTGCTTAAAAATTGGTAGGCACGGGCGGTTTCGAACCGCCGACTTCTACCGTGTCAGGGTAGCGCTCTCCCACTGAGCTACGTGCCTGCAAAATTTTCCGTTTTTTCTTATCAAGGCCGCAGGCTGTCTGCTGCAGGCCCCCTGCATCAGGTCGCAGCATATTACGTCATGCGAAGCAGCTTGTCAATACCAGCAAACAGGGGGTGCTGTCAAGGGAAAAGAAAAAAGGCATCCGCTTTTCTTCAAGATCGCGCAGGAAACTGTCAGCTATAGACCAAGAGTGCATCATCCTGAGCAAAACCAATGCGGCTGACCGGCTCTTCGGCAGGCGCGAAGGCACCGTCCGCTGTGCTCAACACAGTCTGGAGAAAGAGGAAACTGTCGAGGGGCATTGCAGTGAATTTGAGTGCCATGCCGTCGCCGCCGACCCGCACCACCTCACCTTTAGCGCGGATGTCCTCCACACCCGTTTTCAGCTTGATCAGACAGATGTCGCCGGGCCGCTGGCTGTTCCGCCCTGTAACGAACATTCCGCCTAAGCTCAGATTGCTGACAGCATACTGCTCATGCTGCGGCGGACCAAAATCAAGCACTGCCTCTTGCTTCACATCCACCCGGATAAAGTGACGGCGGTTCGCGCTCTCCATGCTGCTCTCCTTGCGGTATCGCGATATAATCTTTTTGGATACTCATGCAAATTATATGCCAGACTCTTTTAGGATAACCAAAAAACAGAGCTGGCTGTTTCTAAAAAAGATTTTTTTTTGCGCGACGCGAAAAATAACGGCGGCAGAAAGAGTTGACTGACAAATTTTGTCACTAACTGACAAAATTTGTCAGCGGAAGGAGCCGTTCGGGCTGTTTGCCTCCCACTTCCTTTTGACAGATCGGAGTTTTTCTGTTATTCAGAGACGAAGCGCAACAACGGCTGCTTCCAAAAGAGTCTTGAGCTGCCTTCTCACAGATCGCAATACGTGATGAGCGGTGAGCAACTCCTCATTCATTTTGAATAAATGCCTGACAATATAGCAGAAAACTGCGGCTGCGCTTCTGAGGTGCGGCTGTCTGCCGCGCCAGAGTCTGATTTCATTCCCTCTGTAGTCGGCAGGCTGGCCGAAGGCTTCAGCTCGCGCCGCTGGTCGAGTCACATCGAGCCGGTGGAGATTCCGTCACGGCATGAGACCATCGAACTGATTCTGGAGGCCCAGCGCATCCTTTTTCCCGGCTATTTCAGCCGCTCAACGTTGCCCAGCCCGTCCAGCCTGGGCTATCATCTCGGCCACAACCTCACAATTTTTCATAAAAATCTCAGTCACCAGCTCAATTCCGCCCTGCGGCATGAATGCTTCCGCCGCCGCCATTCCTGTTCTCTCTGCGGCGAGCGCAGCAGCGGACTGGCGGCAGAGTTCATCCGCTCGCTGCCTGCGATCCGGGAGACGCTGGAGACCGACATTCAAGCCGCCCTTGAAGGTGATCCGGCAGCAGCCAACGCGGATGAGGTGATTTTCAGCTATCCGGGGTTTTTCGCCATTTTTGTTTATAGGCTGGCGCACCGGCTTTATGAGCTGGACGTGCCGCTGCTGCCGCGCATCATGAGCGAATACGCCTACCACCGCACCGCCATTGACATCCACCCCGGCGCGACGATTGGCGAATCCTTCTTCATTGATCACGGCGCGGGCGTGGTTATTGGCGCGACCACCGTCATTGGCAGGCGGGTGCGGCTGTACCAAGGCGTGACCCTTGGTGCGCTTTCCTTGTCCAAAGAGGAAGTGCAACGGCTGAAAAACGCCAAACGTCATCCAACCATTGAGGATGACGCGATCATCTACGCCAACGCCACCATTCTCGGCGGCAACACGGTGATCGGCGCACGGGCTATTGTCGGCGGCAACGTCTGGCTGACTAAAAGCGTTGGCCCGGACACCAAGGTGCTGCTCAAGCAGCCGGAGCTGATCTATCTCGGCAAAAACAGCAGCGAATCCAATGCGGCAGGAGAAGGAAAAAATGGAAATCTGTGACAATCTGGCGGCCAGTGTCGGCGGCACACCTTTGGTGCGCCTGAACCGTTTCGGCGCAGGCTGTGGCGCGGAAATCGTGGTGAAACTGGAGTCCGCCAATCCGCTCGGCAGCGTGAAAGACCGGATCGCGGTCGCGATGATTGAGGATGCCGAAGCGCAGGGGCTGCTTGCGCCGGAAACCCTGATTATTGAGCCAACCTCCGGCAACACCGGCATTGGCCTCGCCTTTGTCTGCGCCAGCCGGGGTTACAGGCTCATCCTGACCATGCCGGAAACCATGAGCATTGAGCGGCGCAAGCTGCTGGCCTATCTCGGCGCGGAGTTGGTGCTGACTCCCGGTGCTTTGGGCATGAAAGGCGCGATAGCCCGCGCTCAGGAGCTGCTGCAAGAGAACAACAAGGCTTGGATGCCCAATCAGTTTGAAAATCCGGCCAACACGGCCATGCACCGGCGCACCACCGGCCCGGAAATTTGGCGGCAGACCGGCGGACGCATTGATTTTTTTGTCGCGGGCGTGGGCACCGGCGGCACCATCACCGGCACTGGCAGTTTTCTCAAAGAACGCAACCCTGCGCTGCGCGTCATTGCTGTGGAGCCGTCCGCCTCGCCGGTGCTCTCCGGCGGACAGTCAGGGCCGCATAAAATTCAGGGCATTGGCGCGGGTTTCGTGCCGAAAAATTTAGATGCCAGCCTGCTTGATGAAATCGTCCAGATCAGCAACGACGAGGCGATGGCGGCAGCCCGCAGTCTGGCGCGGCAGGAAGGCATACTCTGCGGTATTTCTTCCGGCGCAGCGGCAGCAGCAGCTTTGAAGCTCGCGGCCAGACCAGAAAATGCAGGGAAGCGGATTGTGACAGTGCTGCCGGATACCGGCGAGCGGTATCTCAGCACCGAGTTGATGGCGGAGGTTTGAGCAGGCGATGCGGAAAAATAAAACTGTCTGATCAAAACTCCTTGATCAGACAGAAAAAAATTACTGCCGGGAATATTCAAAGGTGATCTTGCCTTTGCTGCACCCGACCTGCACTTTGCCGCCCTTGCTCAGTTTGCCGAAGAGAATTTCCTCGGTGAGCACGTCGCCGATTTCCTTCATGATCAGGCGGCGCATAGGCCGTGCGCCAAAGGCTGGATCGTAGCCCTGTTCGGCCAAATGCTTGCGGGCCGCCGTGGTCAGGGTGATGGTCACGTTTTTATCAGCAAGCTGGCTTTCCAGCTCGTGAATCATCTTGCCGACGATGCGTTCCACAGCCACGAGCTGGAGCGGATGGAAGGTGATGATGCTGTCCAAACGGTTGCGGAACTCCGGCGAGAAGAGATTCTTCAGGGCTTTCTGCTCCTTGCCTTTGGAGTCGCCGGTGAAGCCGATGGTGCGCTCGGTCATCTCCCGCGCCCCTGCATTGGTGGTCATAATCAGGATCACATTGCGGAAATCCGCCCGCCTGCCGCTGTTGTCGGTCAGGGTCGAGTGATCCATCACTTGCAGAAGGATCGAGAAAACATCCGGGTGCGCCTTTTCGATCTCGTCCAGCAGGAGCACGGTGTGCGGGTGCTTGCGGATCGCGTCGGTGAGCAGGCCGCCCTGCTCGAAACCGACATAGCCTGGAGGAGCACCGATCAGCCGCGACACCGCGTGTTTCTCCATATACTCGCTCATGTCGATCCGTTCAAAATGGACGGAGAGCGACTGGGCGAGCTGGCGGGCGACCTCGGTCTTGCCCACGCCGGTCGGCCCGGCGAAGAGGAAAGACCCGGCAGGCGAATTGGGATTGCCCAAGCCTGCACGCGCCCGCTTCACCGCCCGCACCACTTCAACAATCGCCTCGTCCTGACCGAAAATCACTGACTTCAGATCGCGCTCCAGATGGCGCAGGCCCTCGGTCTGATTATTGACTTTCGAGACCACCGGCACCCGCGCCATCTTGCCGACAATGGCCTCGACATCAGCCAGCGTGACGACAGAGCCGGTTTTTCCGGCCAAGCGCATGGATGCGCCCACCTCGTCCATCACATCAATGGCCTTGTCCGGCAGGAAGCGGTCGTTGATGTAGCGGTTGGCCAGCTCGGCGGCGGCGGAAATCGCCTCCTCCGAATAGGTGAGCTGATGGTGCTGCTCGTAGCGAGGCTGGAGGCCGCGCAGAATGGCGCAGGTGTCCTCAACCGACGGCTCTTCCACATCAATTTTCTGAAAGCGGCGCGACAGGGCGCGGTCTTTCTCGATGTGGTTTTTGTACTCCTCGTAGGTAGTTGAGCCGATGCAGCGCAGGCTGCCCGACTGGAGCGCGGGCTTGAGCAGATTCGAGGCATCCATTGAGCCGCCGCTGGTCGCGCCTGCGCCGACGATGGTGTGCATCTCGTCAATGAAGAGGATGGCCCGCTCCATTTTCTCCACCGTGTTCACCACCGCCTTCAGCCGCTTTTCAAAATCGCCCCGGTACTTGGTGCCCGCGACCAATGCGCCCATGTCGAGCATGTAGATGGTCGTGTCTTGCAGCAAAGCCGGAACGAATTTAGACGGGTCAGGCGTTTCGCTTTTGCGGGTGACGGCATCCTCATGAATACGCAGAGCCAAGCCCTCGGCGATGGCGGTCTTGCCCACGCCCGGCTCGCCGACCAACAGCGGGTTGTTCTTGCGGCGGCGGCAGAGCACCTGCATCATCCGCTCCAGCTCCTTGCCCCTGCCGATGAGCGGATCAATCTTGCCACTGGCGGCCAACACCGCGAAGTTGACCGTGTACAGCTCCAGCGGATCTTCGCCTTCGACCTTCTTTTTTTGCTCTTTGGCCGGGCTGTCCGGCTGCTCGGCCTGCCGGGCCATGGGCAGCGGGTTGTTTTTTGGCGCACCGCTTTCAGCCATGTGATGAGAAAGATATTCTATCACCTCCATCCGGCCCACGCCCTCGCTGCCGAGAAAATACACAGCGTGCGAGTCCGGCTCGGCAAAAATGGAGACCAGCACATCGCCGGTGTCCACCTCGCGCTTGCCCGCGCTCTGAACATGATTCACCGCCCGCTGGAGAACACGGTTGAAGGCCACGGTCTGAGACGGCTCGGCCTTGCCAGTCTGAAGCAGAGGAATCCCGGCAGCAAGGAACTCCTCCAGCCGCTCTTTCAGCGATTCATTGCTGCCGCCGCATTTCTCAATAAGCTGGGAGGTCATGTCGTCATGCAGCAGACCCCAGAGCATGTGTTCGACGGTCACATACTCATGCTTCTTCGCTTTCGCTTCTTTTATGGCCTTGATGAGGGCCAGCTCCAATTTTCTGCTTAACATGATGGCCGCCTTCTATGTGAAAATTTTACGTTCGTTCAGAGTCATGCGCGGCTGCTCAGGCCCGCTCCAAGGAGCATCGCAACGGGTACTCATTCTGCCGGGCCAGCTGATGCACTTCCGCGACCTTGGTTTCGCCGATCTCACGGGTGTAGATGCCGGCCACGCCACGCCCCTGATGATGGACATTGAGCATGATCGCGGTGGCCTCTTCCGTGTTTTTGCCGAAAATCATCTCCAGTATCATGACCACAAAATCCATGGTCGTATAGTCGTCGTTGTGGAGAAGAACCTTGTAGAAGGGAGGCTCCTGGAGCTTTTCCCGGTCTTTGATCAAGGTTTCTTCCTTGCTTCCCGAATAAGTGGTGGTGCTCATGCTGCTGCTGACCGCTGTGCTGAGTTTGCGCCCCGGCTGCCCGGCCCCGCGCGCAGGGGCCTGCCGGAACAGGAAAAACGCTGGTTCCTTCTTGTATTGTATAATGCCCGATTTTAATTTTGCAAGTTCCCTTTCACGAAGAGGGCCGATTATCATCGCCTTATCATCATGGCCAGCACCGTATGCTGCACCACAGTGTCGGCAGCGATGGGCGAGCCTTTCAGCCGCCGGTCAGCAGCGAGCAGGAGCTGCATCCAGTCGCGGAGCAACGGCAGCGGAAATCCGGCGGCGGTTTTGAACTTCATATACAACGCAAAGGGATGGCCGGACAGCTCGCTCTGCCAGCGCGGATTGGCCTTCAGCAGCGGCAGGCACTGCTCCTGAAAGACATTCGCCGCCATGCCGACCCGCCAGCGGTACTGCTCCTGCTCCAGCAGGGAACGGAACAAAAGCAGGCTGCGGACGTAATTACGCAGAGTTGCCAGCACCGCCAAACCGTGGATGCCGTTTTCTTGCAGGCGGCCTGCGATGAAGAGGGCTTTTTCCAAGTTTTTATTGCCCACCGCCTCAGTCAGCTCAAAGACCGCCTCTTCGCGGGTGCGGCCCACCATGCGGTTGAGGTCGTCGAGCGTGATCCGGGGCGCATCGCCGACCGCAAGAGCCAGCTTCTCCGTCTCCATCACTGCTGCCGCCGGATGGAAACCGACCCGTTCCAATAGCTGCTCCATCACGCCCTTGTCTAACGTTTTGCCGAATTCGTGCAGCGTGTTGCCGATCTGCTCGCGCAGCACGGCCTCCTGCTCTTTTTTCGCCTGCGAGGATGAGCCAGTGTCCACGCTCAGGTCAAGCACGGCAAATTTCGCGCTGAAGGCTTTGTACAGCTTCTTGCGCTTGTCCAACTCCTCGGCCAGCAGAAGCAGCGTGTTGTTCTTGGGTAAACCGCTTTCCAAGGCCGCCAGCAGCAGCTCGCCTGCGTCTCCCGCAGCAAGGCCGGATTTGACCGCCTCCATCTGGCCGAGCACCGTGCCGGTCCAGCTCAGACTGCCTGCGGGCTTGGCAAAGCCGAAGCATTTTTTCCACTGCTCCTCGCTCAGGCTGCCGGGATCGTCCGCGCTGTCCAATCCGGCTGCGGCGAGCATGGCCCGGAGCTGCCGCCCCGCCTTGTCCGCGCTGCCCTCCTCCCAGGCTTTGACCGCCTTTTTCCAGATCGCCTCGGCGACATTTTTGGAAAGGAAGAGCCTGCTGCCGTTGACCCGAAAAATCTGCCTGCCGCCGAGCAGGCTGAAGCTGCGCAGCTTGGCCAAGGTGCTGCCGTGGTCTTCGCTGTCACCGTCAATGGCGTGCACTGTGCCGCCCTTGGCGCAGAGGGCCGCGCAGACCTGCTCGGCAGCCTGCTGGCAGAGCGAGCGTTCGCCGAAAAGCAGCAGGGCCGGGCACGGCGCACCGCCACTGATTTCGCGGAGCAGATCGTTCAGCTTGCTGCGGTCGTAAACGGGCATGGACGGGCAAAGTTCGGGTTCATAATCAAGCCTACAGCATGGGGTTTAGCACCGGCAGGCGGGATTGTCAAAAAATAAACGCCGTTTTTTGCCGTGCTGCCGGGGGAGCTGCTGAATAGAGGCATAGGAATAATAGTGCTGGCAATTCCAGCAGCTGATGGGTAATATGTTGAATTCTTTGCCCGCTGAGGCCAGCCCAGCCATTCCCTCACCACCGCGAAGCGTTTCATGTTCTCACAACATCTGAAAACGGAAACTGTTGTTTCAATTATCAACACCATCGGCGAGCTGAACCAGCTCCAAGATGTGGATATGATTTTGGACTGCACCCTGCGCGAGGCGCGAGCCTTGGCCAAAGCGGATGCCGGTTCAATTTTTCTCATGCAAAACGGCGAGCTGGAGTTCCGGCATGTGCAGAACGACAGCATTTTCGGGGCAAGCGCGGGGTTCCAGTATGGCACAGAGACCTTGCCGGTCAGCGACAGCTCCATCGTTGGCTACTGCGCCCTGACCAAGGAAATGGTCTCAATTGACGATGCCTACGCCATTGCCGAGGGACTGCCCTACCGCTTCAATGCCTCTTTTGATCTCAAGAACGGTTACCGCACAGTGTCCATCCTTGCGGTGCCGCTGATTTCGCGCGGCCACCGTTTGGTCGGGGTGATGCAGCTCATCAATGCCAGAAACCGTTTTGGCAGGCCGACGGTCTTTTCCGAGCAGGTCAAAGCCTTGGTGCCGATTTTCAGCAATAATGCCGCCGCGCTGATTGAACGGAGCATCCTCAACCGGGAGATGCTCCTGCGCATGGCGAAAATGGCCGAGCTGCACGATCCTAAGGAGACCGGCTCCCATGTTCAGCGGGTCAGCGCCTTCTGCGCCGAGCTGTACCAGCGTTGGGCAGAAAACCGTGGTCTGCCCAGTTTGGAAATCCGCAACTTCCGCGATATCATCAGCCATGCCTCCATGCTCCATGATGTCGGCAAAATCGGCATCCCGGACTCCATCCTGAAAAAACCGGGCCGCCTGACGCAGGAAGAATTTGAGTTCATCAAGCAGCACCCGCTGTACGGCGCCCGGCTCTTCAATGATATTTCTTCCAGCTCCTCGTCGCTGGACCGGGTCACGCATGAAATCATCCTTTATCACCATGAGCGTTGGAACGGCAGCGGCTATCCGCAGGGATTAGCTGGCGAGCAGATTCCCCTTTCCGCCCGCATCGCCGCCTTGGCCGATGTTTTTGACGCGCTGTCGTCCAAGCGCAGCTACAAAGAGGCGTGGAGCAGAGAGATGACCTACGAAGAAATCCGCAAGGAATCCGGTCAGCACTTTGACCCGGAGCTGGTGGATATTTTTTTTCAAATTACAGGCACCTTGAATGCCATTCAGATGAAGTTTCAGTGACAGCGCACGATGATTGAGCACGCCATAGCCGAGCTGAAGAAGCTCGTTCCGTTCAAAGAGACCACCGAGGCCGGCGACATTGTTTTGGTGTTGGCCGAAGAAAACAAGCAGCCGGCCTTGCTTTACGCCGTCGTGACCGGCATTGAGCGGGATGATTCCCGCCGGGATGAATGGTGGCATCTTCATCTCCATCTGCTCTCCGTGCCGCCGCAAGCTGTGGTCTGGACGCTGCGCACTCCGCAGTTCACCGGCCAGGAGAGCTTCACGATGGGCGGGGAAGGCAGGTTCATCAAAGCTGTGCGGATTGACCGGAAGCAGCCTGCGCCGCCTGCATCGGAACCGAAATCGAAACCTCATAACGGCGGCCTGCGGTTCGTCAAATGAGCCGCGTGACGTGGCAAAGCCGGGTGGCTAATCCACACGGCGTGCATTGCCGGGTGGCGGCCAAACTGGCAGAAATTGCGGCGGCGCATAAAGCTCAGGTCTGGATCACAGGCCGAGGCGAGCCGGTGGACTGCTCGTCCATACTGGAACTTCTCAGCTTGTCGCTGGCGCAAGGCAGCTTGGTCTCGTTCACCGCCGAAGGCTCGGAGGCCGCTCAAGCCGCTGAGGCCATAGACCGGCTCTTTTCCTCTGGGGCGGAGTCCTGATGATGGACAGTGAATTCGAGCAGCGGCTTGAACCGGGCGAGCCGGAAACCCTGCACGGCATCAGCGGTTCGCCGGGCATTGTGGTCGGCAAGGTGGTGGTGTTCAGTCGGCAGGAGGACGGCCTGCTCCGTTACCGTTTGGAGCCGGGCGCGGCGGAAAACGAGGAGGCCCGTTTCATGGCCGCTGTGGCGCGGGCCGAGCAGGTGCTGATCAGCCTGCGCCAGCAGTTTGAGGACGATCTGGCCGATACGGTGGCGATAGTTGATTCGCATATCCGCATGGTGCGCGACCGGCTGCTGCTTGATCAGACGTTGAGTCTGATCCGCCAGAAGCAGATCAATGCCGAATGGGCCTTGACCCGCACCCTCGGCATCATTAAGAAGAAGTTCGATCACATCGCTGACGACTACATCCGCAGCCGCTTCGCTGATGTGGAATATGTGGCCCGGTTAATCGCCGAGCAGCTCAACGGCCAAGGCCGCAGTTTCCCGGCAGGTTTTGCCGAACCGGTGATCGTGGCTGGCGAGGATTTCTCGCCGGAAGACACGATACGGATGCACACGGACAAGGTGCTCGGCTTTCTGACCGAAAAAGGCGGTTCCACCTCGCACACCGCGATTGTCGCCCGCTCGCTTGGCCTGCCAGCGGTGGTCGGCGTGCGTGGTGTCACCAGCCGCTGCCGCACCGGCGACACCGTGATTGTAGATGGTTACGAAGGCCGGATATGCCTGCATCCGACCCTTGATCAGCAGCGGCTGTATCTTGAGTACGACCGCCAGCACCGGGTCTTCTCCGACGAGATGAGCTGGTACATCCGCCTTGCGTCTGAGACAGTGGATGGCCTGCGGGTGCGGCTTTCGGCGAACATCGAAATCCCGGACGTGGAGGCGGTGATTTACTACGGGGCCAGCGGAATCGGCCTGTTCCGCTCCGAATTCGGCTATCTTCAAGGCAGCCGCCTGCCGGACGAGGAAAGCCTGTTCACGGTGTACCGCGACATGGCTGCGGCACTTGCGCCTGAGCCAGTCACTATCCGCACCTTGGACATCGGCGGGGACAAGCTCTCCAGTCGTCTGCCGGAGCTACGCCTGAGCCGGGAGCGCAATCCAGCCCTCGGCCTGCGCTCAATCCGCTTCTCCCTGCGCGAAAGAAGCCTCTTTGAAACCCAAGTCCGCGCCCTGCTGCGTGCCTCGCTGCACGGCAGGCTGCGCATCCTCCTGCCCCTGATCAGCTCCCTCAGCGAGCTGCGCGAGGCGCGGGCGGTGATTGAAAGCGTGATGGAGCAGCTTGCGGCGGAAGGCGTGCCGTTCAATCCCAACACCGAACTCGGCATTATGATTGAGGTGCCAAGCGCGGTGGTGATGGCTGACAGCCTCGCAGCGGAGGCGGATTTTTTCAGCATCGGCACTAACGACCTTATTCAGTATTCGCTGGCCATTGACCGGGGCAACGAGTACGTGGCCTCAATGTATGATCCCCTCCACCCGGCGGTGCTGCGGATGATCAGCCAGACTATTGAGGCGGGCCACCGGCAGGGCATCGAAGTGTCGCTTTGTGGCGAAATGGCAGGCGATGTTTTCACCGCGCCGGTGCTGCTCGGCCTTGGTCTGGATGAGCTGTCCATGCGGCCTTCTGCAATTCCCCATGTCAAACGCCTGCTCCGTCATTCCACCTTTGCCCGCCTGACTGTACTGGCCGCCAAGGTGCTCAAATGCAAGGACAGCAGCGAGGCTGCCGCCTTGCTCAACCAGTATCTCTCCGAGAATTACCCGGACCAGTTTATTGACCGCGATGAACGAACGTGAGCTGATTGAGCATATCCGCCAGCTCGCGGGCGGCGGCGCGGCTGGCCTGCTGCTCGGCATTGGCGACGACTGCGCGGTGATCGAAAAAGACCGCGAAACCGCTTGGCTGCTGACGATGGACACGCTGGTTGAGTCGGTGCATTTCCGCCGCGACTGGCATCCGCCGGAGCTGCTGGGCCGCAAAACGGTGGCGGTGAATGTCAGCGATATCGCGGCAATGGGCGGCAGGCCGCTCTTCGCCCTGCTTTCACTCGGCCTGCCAGCAAATTTCTCGCAGGACTGGGTGAAGCAGTTCAGCCAAGGACTTGCCGAAGCCTGCCGGGAATACGGCTGTCTGCTGATCGGTGGCGACACGGTGTGCTGCCCGGAGCGCATCTCCTTGACCTTGACTGTGATCGGCGAAATGCGAAAGGAACGGGTCTTGTATCGGCAGGGC
The DNA here is from genome assembly GCF_048287415.1 of Candidatus Electronema sp. JM. Classification (NCBI taxonomy): domain Bacteria; kingdom Pseudomonadati; phylum Thermodesulfobacteriota; class Desulfobulbia; order Desulfobulbales; family Desulfobulbaceae; genus Candidatus Electronema; species Candidatus Electronema sp. JM. Next base: position 1,131 of record NZ_JBLWEN010000038.1, on the reverse strand, counting down.
GCACAGCCCGGCGACACCGTCTTTGTCTCCGGGCCGCTGGGCTGGTCAGCCGCCGGATTGGCTCTTCTTCAGGCAGGAAAAACGCTGGAGGATGAAAAATGGCGGCAGCTTCTCCTCGCTCATCTCAATCCGCAGCCGCGTGTGGAGCTGGGCCGTTTTCTCGCTGAAACCGGCTTAGTTCACTCAATGATGGACATGTCCGATGGCTTGGCCACGGATTTGGCCCAACTCTGCAAGGCCAGCCGTGTCGGCGCGGTGCTTGAGGCTGATCTGCTGCCCGGCAGCGATGGGCTGGCTGCCGCTGCGAAATTCCTTCATGAGGATGCCCTGCGCTGGATGATCTCCGGCGGCGAAGATTACGAGCTGCTGTTCACGGCGGCTTCAACAGACAATGAACGGCTGCGGCAGCACGCAGCGGCGCACGGCTGGAGTATTTACCCTGTCGGAACAATCACGGCAGGACAGGACGTTGTTCTGCGGCGCGGCGGGATTGAGGAGCAAATTGCCTTTCAAGGTTTTGATCATTTCAGGAGGTAACGATCATGAGCAGGCGCAGATATCCCTTTGGAAGGACTGCGTTGGGTCTGTCTTTTCTTGCCCTGATTCTCTCCCTTGTGCCGCCGTGCCTGTTGGAACGAAAATTGGCCGCCCTTGAACAGCTCTGCGCCGACAACGCAGCGGCGTTTTCCTTCACTTGCGATACTCCCAGCTGCACGTGCGAAAGCGACGCGGAAAAATGCGCTTTCGAGCTTCACCACTTGCGGCACTGGCTCCATCTTTGCAGACTTGGCATCGCGTTGGCCGCTGTTGCGGCAATCGGAGCCGCCCTGTGCTCATGGCAGAAAGAACGGGCCAAAGAGCTGTGCCTTTCCAGCATGATCCTGGCCGCCTTCACGCTGCTGGCAGTCTGTTTGAACTGAAACTGATTGGTCAGCGGCATTAGCCGAATTTATTTTACTAAAAACCAAGCGGTGACCTGCAACATCGTTTTTTCAATGCCGCAAGCCAAAATAGACACTATATCGAATTTTAGGTTGCAATATTTTAAAATTTATGTTACTTGTTGTTTTACTTTGTTAATTTAAAATTTAAGCCCCAAAAAAGGCAAACTGGCGAAGAGGACATAAAAAT